>JBMOPR010000147.1:0-3548 GCA_049323075.1 Pseudomonadota bacterium | reverse complement strand
TCTGGCCGTAGCCTTCCGGGAACTTGCTCTTGCGAATGATGACCTGCACTGTCAGCTGGATCAGGGCGAAATTGACGATTGCGCCGTTCTCGCCCAGACCCTTGTACAGTTCCAGTGCGTCATAGGCCACTGCCGGAGCACCGATCACATCGACGGTGCCGTTGTTGAACAGCGAGCCGAAGTTGGTGATGGAAGCCGTCACCGGCGATGCACCAATGGATTCCACCATGATGGCCTGGGTCTTGTCGAAATCCAGTACTGCGAATTTCTTGCCGGCCAGTTCGCCCACGGTGTCGATGCTGCGGTCCTTGGTGAACAGGTAAGCTGCGCCGGCCGGGCCGATGCCCGCCACTTCGTAGTCACCGTTTACCATCAGCTTGCCCAGTTTGGGATCAGCCAGGTACTGCAGCACGGTTTTCATGTGTTCGTCGGTTGGAATGGCGCCGATGGAATCCAGGGTGCCGGTGAATGCGTTGAAGGCACGGCCGCGCAGGCCGGTTACGCCGATGGCGTCACACACGCCCGCCTTGAAATCCTCTGCCGCGATTTTCTCGTCGGTGTAGGCTTTCATTTCCAGGTCAACGCCCCACTTGAGGGCCTCCAGGCGGTAATCCTCCATCTGGGTGTACACGGGGCCGTTCTTGCCCACGATGTCCCAGATACAGAATACGGGTTTGCCATTGGCCGCTTCGGCATTGATGGTCAATCCCAGTGCGCCAACTGTAAAAGGTACAAGCAGTGATTTGATTAGTTTTTTCATGTTTGTTTCCGGAAGTAATGGTCTTCGAAAATCCTGACGTTCCCAAAAGCCGGCCTCCCAAGAGCCGGCTTTCCATGGAGTGCACGGCAGGGGTTACAGCAAATCATCCATCAGGTTCTGGTCCAGTTTCGGCTGTTCCTTCTTGTCATCCCAGAAGGTACCGTAGGCGCCGATGGGCGTACGGGTGCCGGTAGCCTGCATCCACATGCGATCCGACATTTGCAGCAGCTGGTCGCTGGCCAGGATGTCCACCAGACGGTAGTCCTTGTTGGCGGCAGTGGTTTTCACCACGGTGGCGTGCTCGCGAATGATGGAGCGCACCCGCTCGGTATTGCTGATGTTGTTCGAGACCAGGGCGTCCAGTGCCGCAGTAAACCGTACGCCTTCCTTGATTCCGATCTGGCGCGCGGCTGCCAGTTCCTGCCATGGATCGATTCCTTGCGGCGTAATGCCAGGTACGATGGTCCACAGTGCGGCGCGGATGCCCTTGGGCAGGCCCCACCATTTCTTGTTGCCTTCCGCAGTATCCAGGCAGCCCGCCGCACGCTCGGCCTTGGGGGCCACGCTGAAAGGTACGCCCACCTGCATGTTCGACGCCACGTCGCTCAACGCAGCCTGCAGGCCCAGCCCAGCGCCCATCAGCCATATCAGCTGCTGGAAGTCGTTGTCGAACATGGGGCATTTTTCGCCCGGTTCACCCAGCGCGCGCACCAGTGCCTGGTAGCCCTTGTAATAGCGGGCGGCGGCCAGTGCATGCCAGCGCTTGGACTGGATGCGCTCGTCCTGTGCGGCCGTGATGTTTTTGTCGCGGGAATAGCGCAGGTACAGCATTTCGTGTTCGAAGGCACGATTGGTGGCGCAGGAACCGCCTACCATGCTCATCAGAACTTCGAGTTCGTCCGGTGGGGTGGTGACGGTGGAGAAGGAGAGCAGCAGCGGGGTCAGAGCTTCGCCTGACGCACAGGCGATATTGGTATCGTCCGTGGTCAGCAGGTAGGGCAGCATGACATCCTGCCCAATGTTGTTCATGGTATCCCCTGTAACCTTATAAACAGCAGCAGAACAGCCGGCCAAAGCCACGCTGGCGGCGGCGACAGTGGCAACGAAGCCACGTGCCAGCGCACGACGGAAGTTAAATTCCATTAATGGGACTCCTCAGTAGTACAAAAATTTCTTATTTTGATCGCGATTTTTATTCTATGCGCCGCATACGGTACAACGTAGACAACACACAGGCAAGGATTCAGATACAAATCGCAAATAAGTCGATTCAGTGCGGAAACAAAGGGGTGTTGGCTGTGTCTCTGGAGCCGGACATCGCGTTTCGGCGGCCAATCCGGCCCCCGGTTTTATGACTGATTCCGGCTTTTTTGTTCCTGCCGGGGTCTACGGGGGAATCCCGGGCCACTGGTGTAGAATGGCCCGCTTGCAACGGCTAACCGGACGTCATCCGCCCATGCTTTCAGATGCGTTAAAACAGCAGATCCAGCGCGGCTACAGCGAGTTCCTCAACCGCAAGCAGCTGAAACCCCGTTATGGCCAGCGCCTGATGATCGCCGAGATCGCCAAGGCCCTGGCCGGGATCAAAATGGATGGTGAAGGCAAGCGCACCAGCGACAATCACGTCTGCGTGGTGGAGGCGGGGACGGGCACGGGCAAAACGCTGGCATACCTGATGGCGGTAATGCCGGTGGCCAAGGCGCTGGAAAAGAAAGTGGTGCTGGCGACGGCCACGGTGGCCTTGCAGGACCAGGTAGTGAACAAGGACATTCCCGATCTGCTGCGCAACAGTGACATTTCCTTCACCTATGCGCTGGCGAAAGGGCGCGGCCGCTACCTGTGCCTGAGCAAACTGGATCGTCTGATGACGCCCGGCAGCGATGTCGGCAGTACCCTGGCGTTGTGGGAAGACCTGCAGCAGTTCGCCGTGGACAAACATGAAGCCGAACTCTACCGCGCCATGGACAAGGCCGTCGAAAACCGCACCTGGGACGGCGACCGCGACAGCTGGCCCGATGGCATCGACGATTTCACCTGGCGTCGCGTCACCAACGACCATCGCGGCTGCACCGGCCGCAACTGCGCTTTCTACGACGACTGTCCGTTTTATTTCGCCCGCAACGATATTTATCGCTCCGACTTGATCGTCGCCAACCACGATCTGGTGCTGGCGGATCTGGCCATGGGTGGCGGCATGGTGCTGCCCGCGCCGGAAGACACGATTTACATCTTCGACGAAGGCCATCATTTGCCCGACAAGGCACTGTCGCACTTTTCCTGCTCCTCCCAGATCCGCAGCACGCAAAGCTGGCTGGGGGAACTGGTGAAAATGCTGGACTCGCTGATCCAGAGCGCCGGCTTCGACAGCATCGCCGGATCGGTGCAGGCGAATCTGCAGGTGCTGACGGACGACCTGTCCGATCAATTGGGGTTGTTGCTGTCCAGTCTCACTCCGCTGGCGGAACAGACCGAGCAGATGGATTCCGAACTGGGCAAGCTGGTGTACCGCTTTCCTGACGGTGTGGTGCCGGTAGAACTGCGTGACCAGGCTGCTCAACTGGAACCCATGACTGTGGCACTGGTGAAGCAACTGCAGTTGCTGGTGGACTGGTTGCAGGAAGGCATGGACGGCAAGCGCTCCGACATCACCAAACCGGATGCCGAAGCCTGGATGCCGTTGATGGCCACGCAACTGGCACGGGCCCAGGCCGTTCTGCAGGTGTGGCAGCGTTACCATAATGAAGATGAAGAAAACCGCGCGCCTGTTGCCCGCTGGCTGAATTTTTCC
>JBMOPR010000146.1:0-3552 GCA_049323075.1 Pseudomonadota bacterium | reverse complement strand
TGCCAGGATCAGAGTACCCCCATGCCACTGACGATTCTGTAACCAATCACAACCCGGGATTGGCGGTTTTCCCACCAGCGGAACGCGCACTAAATCACACTCGGCCGTTTTCGCGTCACACCGCGGCACCTGATACCTGCCGCCAGAGTGAGTGCGGTAAAAATGCACAGAACAGGTATTTGACGGAATGCTATAATACTGTATATATTTACAGTATTCGTTTTGTACATATCCGCGCAGAGGAAGCCCGCCATGCAGATTCTGGAACTCGTCCGCGATGCCATCCGCACCCGTCATTACAGCCTGCGCACCGAAGATGCCTACCTGTACTGGGTGAAGCGCTTCCTGTTTTTTCACGGCGCCCGCAATCCCAGCCTGTTCAATGAATCCCATATCAGCGGCTTTCTCACCTATTTGGCGGTGACGGAAAAAGTCGCGCCCTCCACCCAGAACCAGGCCCTGAACGCCGTGTTGTTCCTGTTCCGCCATGTGCTGAACAAAAGCTTTCCGGAAGATGTGGAATTCACCCGCGCCAAGCAGAACAAGCGGTTGCCGGTGGTGCTCACCCAGCCGGAAGTGCAGCGCCTGTTCCAGCATCTGAACGGCATGCACTGGCTGATGGCGGCGCTGCTGTATGGCTCGGGCTTGCGGCTGATGGAATGCATGCGGCTGCGGGTGCAGGATGTGGAACTGGACCGCTGCGCGATCCTGGTTCGCGACGGCAAGGGTGCCAAGGACCGGGTGGTGACGCTGGATGAACAGCTGGTGCCGCACCTGCGGCTGCATTTGAGCAAGGTCCACCAGTTGCACCAGCAGGAACTGGCCCAGGGCGGTGGCAGCGTCTACCTGCCCCATGCGCTGGAGCGCAAATACCCCAATGCGCCGAAAGAATGGAAGTGGCAATACCTGTTTCCAGCCACCCAGCAATCGATCGATCCCCGCACCGGCATCCGCCGCCGTCATCACTACTGCGAGCAGCGGCTGCAGCGGGCGGTGCGCGAGGCGGTAATCGCCTCCGGCATCCAGAAACCGGCCACCTGCCACACCCTGCGCCACTCCTTCGCCACCCATCTGCTGGAACGGGGCTACGACATTCGCACGGTGCAGGAACAGCTGGGGCACAAGGATCTGAAGACCACCCAGATCTACACCCATATCCTGGAGCGGGGCGCCAACGCGGTGAAAAGTCCATTCAGCCTGGTGGTGGGGGTTCCGCCGGTGAGTCGCGCGCAAGCACCGGTTTTCCGCAGCCCGGCCAACGGAGTGGACAAAAACCGGGTGAAGGAAACGGTGGTGGATTACCGGCTGACCGGCTAACTGAGCGGGGACGCTGCCGGTTTCAGCCCTGGCGGGCCAGGAACGCCGTCATGCGGTCGAATACCTGCGAGCGGATCGCGGGCAGCTCATTCACTACCTGATGCCGCATCTCCGGAATGAAATGGAGTTCGGCGCGGGGGAACTTGGCCTGCAACACCTGGGTGTTGTGGCGCCAGTCCACCGTTTCATCCTGCTGGCCCTGGATCATCAGCAGCGGGAAATCCAGCGGCTCATGCCGCTCCAGAAACGGAATCCATTGCTTGAGTGCACCGAGCCAGCGGGTGGACAACTGGCGTGGTTGCAACGGATCGCCACTGCGGACGAAACGGAGAAATTCGGAGTCGCCCGAGTTGCTGGCAAATTTGCGGTCAACGTAAGCGCGGAAGGGGCTCACCACCGTATGCACGTGGCGGTTGAACCACCAGTTCACCGGCCGCACCAATGGCGCAAACAGCACGGCACTGGTAAACGGATTGCGTTGTGGCTGCAGGCTGAATCCCAGCAGATATTCGCTGACCACCGCACCGCCAGTGCTCTGGGCGGCGAAATGCCAGGGCCGGGGCAACTGGCCCTCCGCCAGCCGGATCAGTCGCTGCAGCACCGGCTGGTATTGATGAAAGTTGTGAATGGTGGCGCGGGTGCCGGACGACAGGCCATGCCCCGGCAGATCGAACGCCAGCACCGCCAGGTCCTGCTGCAGCAACGCCTCGATCAAATGGTCGAAAACCCCCACATGATCGTAGTAGCCGTGCACCACGAACACCGAACCCCGTGGCCTCGCCGGCAGAAACGCCTGCACGCCGATATCGAATCCCGCCACATGCAGCTGCCCCAGCCGGGCGCGCAGACCGGCAAAGCGCTGCTCGAAAGCAAGATTGTAATAGCGGCGGTAGGCCTGCAGCAGCGCGTCTTCCGGCACTGGTGTGGACCAGCCGAATGCCGGCAGGCGCCGACGCAACTCATCGGCCGTGAAAGGCTGGGCGGAACTGATTTGGCTGGGGTCGGGACTGCGGCTCATGGTTTGAGTGTAAGCGGGAACAAAAAAGGGGGCCAGTTTGGCCCCCCTGGTATTCCGATATTGCGGAATCAGTTCACTTTTGGCGTCAGTTCGCCTTTGCCGTAGCGGTTGGACATGGCTTCCAGCGACTGCACCTTGATCTTGCTGGCGTTGCCGGCGGTGCCAAACGCCTGGTAGCGGTCGACGCAGATGTCGCGCATGGCGGTGATGGTTTCCTTGAAGTACTTGCGCGGATCAAACTCTTCCCTGTTCTTGGCCAGGAAGCGGCGGATGGCGCCGGTGGAGGCCAGTCGCAGATCGGTGTCGATGTTGACCTTGCGCACGCCGTACTTGATGGCTTCGACGATCTCTTCCACCGGCACGCCGTAGGTTTCCTTGATCTCGCCGCCGTATTCGTTGATCACCTTCAGCCAGTCCTGCGGCACCGAGGACGAGCCGTGCATCACCAGATGGGTGTTGGGAATGCGGGCGTGGATTTCCTTGATGCGACCGATGGCCAGGATGTCGCCGGTGGGCGGACGGGTGAACTTGTAGGCGCCGTGGCTGGTGCCGATGGCGATGGCCAGGGCATCCACACCCGTGTCCTTCACAAAGGAGGCGGCTTCTTCCGGATCGGTCAGCAGCTGGGAGTGGTCCAGCACGCCGTCCGCGCCGACGCCGTCTTCTTCTCCCGCCATTCCGGTTTCCAGGGAACCCAGACAGCCGATTTCACCTTCCACCGACACGCCGCAGGCGTGGGCCATTTCCACCACTTTGCGGGTCACGTTCACGTTGTAGTCGTAATCTTTCGGGGTCTTGCCGTCTTCACCCAGGGAACCGTCCATCATCACCGAGGAGAAGCCCAATTGGATGGAACGCTGGCAGATGGCGGGGCTGGTGCCGTGATCCTGGTGCATAACCACCGGAATGTGGGGGAATTCCTCGATCGCCGCCAGGATCAGGTGGCGCAGGAAAGGTGCGCCGGCGTATTTGCGCGCGCCGGCGGAGGCCTGCACGATCACCGGACTGTCGGTCTTGTCGGCCGCTTCCATGATGGCGCGCATTTGTTCCAGGTTGTTGACGTTGAAAGCCGGCACGCCGTAGCCGTGTTCGGCGGCGTGGTCCAGCAGTTGACGCAGGCTGATCAGTGCCATGGTGGTTCCCCTTGTTTATCTGAATTCGGTTCGGTGCTCAAATTCGTGTGGGTCGCCCGGGTGGAACAGAATTACGGGCGCGCG
>JBMOPR010000145.1:0-3554 GCA_049323075.1 Pseudomonadota bacterium | reverse complement strand
GGCGATGAAGGGGCGGCAATTCCATGTTTAATGTCATAGTGCGCAACAGCCGGGGCGAGACGGTGTCCACGACCTTTATCAGCGAATCCACCTGTACCCTGGGCTCCCAGTCTGACAATCAGGTGGTGCTGTCCGGCTGGACGGTGGCGCGGGTGCACGCGGAACTGAGCCTGAAAGAGGACGGTGTTTATGTCGCCAACCGTGCCAGGCTGAAAGCCCTGCGCGTGAATGACAGCAAGGTCGATGCTTTCGGTCCGTTGACGCTGGGTGACACCATTGCCATCGGCGACTACCACATCAAGGTGCAGATCAAGCGTGGCGGTCGTCAGCAGGCTGATGAGGATTCTCCCCAGGATATGGAGCAGCTCCATCATCGGGTACGGGAAAAAGTCTATTGGGCAGTGGCCAATGCACTGGCCGCCAATACCAGCGTTCTGACAGCTGATGAAACCCGGGCGGCCGTGCACCAGCTGATCGGCGCGGCGTTCGAAGCGTTCAAGCAGGTTCCGGCCGGAATCGATCGCAACCGCGTTGGTCGCGAGGTCATGAATGAATTCGTTGGCAACGGCGCGCTGGACAAGCTTTTGCAGATGGAGGACGTCAACGAGATCATGGTGAATGCGCCCGACGAGATCTTTTACCAGACTGATGAAGGCACCCAGCGGGCCAGCGAGCGCTTCACCAATGACGACGCTGTGATTCAGGTTATCAAGCGCATAGTGCGTGAATCCGGCCGGCGCATCGATGAACGCTCACCGATGGTGGATGCGCGCATGCGCGGCGGTTCCCGCATCAATGCAATCATCCCGCCGTTGGCGATCAAGGGGCCGTCGCTCACCATTCGCCGATACAAGACCGAAAAGCTGACCGGTTCGCATCTGGTCAACTATCAGTCCCTGTCACCGAACATGCTGAAGTTTCTCGAGCTGGCGGTGAAAAACAAGCGCAATATCGTGATTGCCGGCGGCACCGGATCGGGCAAGTCCACGTTGCTCAATATCCTGTCGAATTTCATTCCCGAGCACGAGCGGGTAGTCACCATCGAAGATGCCGCCGAACTGGAGCTGTCGCAGCCCAATCTGGTGTCGCTGGAAACCCGGCCTGCGGATGTTGACGGCCACGGTGCCATCAGCATTCGCGATCTGGTGCGCAACAGTCTGCGCATGAGCCCCGACCGCATAGTGGTAGGGGAATGCCGCGGCGGTGAGGCGCTGGACATGCTCCAGGCCATGAATACGGGACACGATGGTTCCCTTACCACCATTCATGCCAATTCTCCGCGCGATTGCATCAACCGGCTGGAAGTGCTGGTACTGATGTCCGGCATGGAATTGCCAGTGGCAGCGATCCGGGGTCAGATCCAGTCGGGGGTGCACCTGATTATCCAGCAGAATCGCTTTCCCTGCGGCAGCCGCCGCATCACCAGTATCAGCGAGGTGTCGGGTGTTGAGTCCAACACCGTCCAGTTGGGGGAAATCTTCCGCTTCCAGCAGGATGGTTTCGATGCAGACGGCAAGGTCAGAGGGCGCTTCATGGCAACCGGCTATATTCCGGTGTTTCTGGAAAAGCTGCAGGAGCGGGGCACCAAAATTGATTTTTCATTGTTTGAATAAAGGTGGATCACGTGAGTGGTGACAAGTCGCGCAGCGATGTGGCATTGCCTGTGAACGGGCAATCCGGAACCTTCCGTCGTCTGCTGGGCTACACGTTGCAGCACAAGCGCGAGCTGACGGTTGCGATCGCGCTGTTGCTGGTGGCGACACTCGCCGACGTGGCGGGTCCGCTGCTGATCAAGACTTTCATCGACGATTACCTGGTGCCGGGCAACTGGAATTTCAACCACATCGGCGCGATGCTGGTGATTTACGTGGTGGCGAATATTACCGCCGCCTTTCTGGGCTTTTTCCAGTCCCTGCGCTGGAACAGCATTGCCCAGAAAGTGGTGATGAAACTGCGCCACCAGATTTTTTCCCGGGTGGTGTCGCTGCCATTGAAGCGGTTCGACTACACGCCCACCGGCAGCCTGATTTCCCGCATTACCAATGACACGGAATCGGTGAAGGAGCTGTTCGTCGGTGTGCTGGGTGTGTATATCCAGAACAGTGTGCGCGTGATCGGTATTTTCATCGCGATGGCCGTGCTGAACTGGAAACTGATGCTGGTGTGCCTGCTGTTCGTGCCCGCCGTGATTTTCGTGATGTTCTGCTACCGCCGGTTGAGCACGCCAGTGTTCCAGCGTGCGCGGGAACTGCTGTCGGACATCAATGCCCGCATGAATGAAACCATCCAGGGTGTGGCCGTGGTGCAGCTGTTCCGGCAGGAACAGCGTTTTGCCGACCAGTACCACGCGGTGACGGAGGAGCATTTCAGTACCCGCCGTCGCACCATGCAGATGGATGCGATGCTGCTGCGGCCGATGGTGGACTTGCTGCATCTGCTCACCCTGGGTGGTCTGCTGTATTTTTTTGGCCACAATGCGCTGCAGAATGCCAGCGGCCTGATCGAAGTGGGGGTAATTTACGCTTTCGTCAGCTATCTGGGCCGATTCACAGAACCGCTGATTGAAATGACCCAGCGGCTTAACCTGTTCCAGCAGGCCATCGTGTCGGCGGGACGGGTGTTCGCGTGGATCGATGAAGCGCCGGAACAGGTGCAGCGCAAGGCGGCAGTCAGTCCCCGCGTGGGCGATATCCGTTTCGATAATGTGAGCTTCAGCTACGATGGTATTAAGCCCGTCCTGAGCGGCATCAAATTCCATATCGGTGCGGGCCAGTTTCTGGGTATCGTGGGCCACACCGGCAGCGGCAAGAGCACTATCGCCAGCCTGCTGTTGCGGTTCTACGCGCCGACGCAAGGCGGTATCGCGCTCGGCGGCGAAGATCTGGCGGAATTTTCCCAGGATATGTTGCGCAGGACCGTCGCCATCGTGCAGCAGGACAGTTTCATCTTCGCAGCGTCAGTGGCGGATAACATCGATATCGGCCGTGGCCTGTCCCGTGCCGATATTGAAGCGGCTGCAAAAGCGGTGGGGCTGCATCCCCACGTTTTGCAGTTGCAGAATGGTTACGATTCCATGCTGGATGAAAAGGGCCAGTCGCTGTCGGTAGGGCAGCGGCAGTTGCTGTCACTGGCGCGGGCGATGGCAGGCAAGCCGCAGGTGCTGGTGCTGGATGAAGCCACCGCCAACGTGGATTCGGAAACCGAAGCCGTGGTGCAGCAATCACTGCTGGCACTGAAGGGCAGCATCACGCTGGTGGTGATTGCCCATCGCCTGTCGACGATCACGCAGGCAGACAATATCCTCGTGCTGCACCAGGGCGAGATCATGCAGCAGGGCAACCACAGGGCGTTGCTGGAAGCCGATGGCCTGTATCGCCATCTCTATGAATTGCAGTCGACTAAACCTGAGCTGTTGGTGCAGGCCTGAAAATTGAGGGGCTGGATGCTATCATTCATCCCCTCAAGCCGCCGAGAAGGTACGCACCATGGCCATTAACTGGTTTCCCGGGCACATGCACAAGGCCCGCAAGGAAATCAAAAAAATCATGCCTGAA
>JBMOPR010000144.1:0-3560 GCA_049323075.1 Pseudomonadota bacterium | reverse complement strand
GTGCACGCGCCAGCTGTTGGTACCGGCGCCAACCGAAGAATCCTTGGCGAAATAGGCCGTTGCAATGTGCGAAGCACCCAGACTGTCATACAGGGTGATGGACGTTGATGCAGTGTAGGTATTGGGTTGGGCCGGATCGAATGCAACGCCGGCCAGATCGGTTGCAGTGGCTGGCAGGTTGACGCCGATTTCGACTTCATTGGTGGCCTGCGGCGCACCAGCGGTGTCCGGCAACTGCAGCGGTGTGGTGGACGACAGCGCAGTGGCCGTTACGGTGCCATTCGCGTTGACCGGAAATACCTGCAGAAACTGTCCGGCTGCATTCACCACGAAACCATTACTGTCCACACCGAATGCACCGGCGCGACTGTAAATGCGCTCCTGGCTGATCTGGTCCGGCGACATGACAAAAAAGCCTTCGCCGCTGATCGCCAGATCCAGCGCCTGGGACGTAAAGTCCAGGTTGCCCTGCTCAAACAACTGGGTCACATCCTGCAGCAACACGCCATTACCGATTGCGGTATCGCTGTTGCCAAAGGTGGAATTCGCATAGATATCGCCAAACATGGTCCGCGACTGCTTGAAGCCGGTGGTTTCCACGTTGGCAATATTGTTGCTGGTCACGTCCAGTTGGGCCTGGGCCGCATTCAGTCCGCTCAGCGCAATGTTAAAACTCATACTCTACTCCTGCAGAATTAACGTACTTCTTGGATATCGGTCGATGCGATCTGGCCAATACCGTTCAGATTCAGAATCATGCTGCCCTGGTTATCCACGATGCTTACGCTGTTCACCCGGTTATACACGCTGGTGATCATAGCCTTGTTGTTGCCGCCGGAATTGCCCTCGATGGCAATGCTGTAACTGCCGGCCGGCAAACTATTGCCGTTGTTGTCCTTGCCATCCCATTCAAAGGGAGTGGCTGCATCACCCACACTGCCAAGCTCGCGGGTTGCGACAACTGCACCGTTGGCAGCTTTCACGGTCATCACGATGTCGCCGGACGCCTGGCCTTCATCAATCATGCCGGTAATTTTGCCGCCGGCTTCCAGGTAGCCCTTGCTGCCGGTGGCCAGGACTTCGCGGCCCACCAGCGCAGTCGCCTGCAGAGCTTGCGACGAACGATACATGGAGCCGATATCCTGCACGGTGGTATTCAGGTTCTGCACCCCTTCCAGCGTACTGAACTGCGCCAGCTGGGCCACGAAATCCGTCTGCTCCTGGGGTTTGAGCGGATCCTGATTCTTGATCTGCGCCAACAGCAGCGTCATGAACATGTTCTTGTCCGACGCGGCGGTGCTTTTGCCGGTATCGGAGCCGGTGTCGTCCTGCTTCGACTTGATCGCCAGATCTTTCAGGACGCTGTTGGTATCAACACTGGAAACGGTCATTTCATTGACTCCATGCACAATCTTATGAACGGCCCAGCGTCAGCACTTGCTGCATCATCTGCTTGGCGGAATTCATGGCATCGACGTTGGTCTGGAACGCGCGGGAGGCGCTGATCATGTTGGCCATCTCTTCCACGATGTTCACGTTGGGATAGGCCACATAGCCTTTTTCATCCGCGTTCGGGTGGCCCGGTTCATAGCGCATCTGCAGCGGCGCATCGCTTTCCACGATACCCAGCACATTGACGCCGGAGCCGGCATTCACTTCGCTGGCAGAAAAATCGAATGGGCTTTTCTGCATTTCGGATTGCAGTTGGGCGGCAAAAACGGGATGGCGGGCGCGGTAGGTCTCATTGACGTTGCTGCTGACGCTCTCGGCATTGGCGATGTTCGAGCTGGTGGCATTCAGGCGCACGCTCTGTGCACTCATCCCACTGCCGGCAATATCAAAAATGTTCATCAGTGACATGATCATTCTCCCCTGATGGCGGACAGCAAGGATTTGATCTTGCCGTTGAGAAATTCAAAGGCGGCCTGGAATTCCATGGTGTTACGGGCGAACTCGGTTTTTTCCTTGTCGGCATCCACGGTATTGCCGTCGATCGACGGCTGGCTGGGCAGGCGGTATTTCAGGCCATTCACCGCGTCCGACTGCAACAGACCCTGCTGATGACCCGCACTGGTCGCCTGCATGGGCACCATGCCGGTGTTGTCGCCCATCTGGCTTTTCAGCACCGCGCCAAAATCGATGTCGCGCGCCTGGTAGCCTGGGGTATCGGCGTTGGCCAGATTATTGGCCAGAACGCCAGCCCGCTCCGAACGCAGTTGCAGTGCGTATTGATGAATGCCCAGATGCTTGTCGATGCTGATTGCCATATCGTTCACGCCGTCGAGTGAGATTGCTGCGCCTGGCCGGCTAGTTCCGGCCTCGTCCACGCATGCAAATAAGCAATGCCTGTGCCACTCGTTGCGTCTTCAGGATTTTCAATCACTTGGCATCTGGACAGTGTCAAATGTCCAGCGCCGGGCGGCAATCGCATTCCGCCGGCGGCAAAAGAGGAAAAGACGGGGATTACTTTTTGACGTAGACCACGCCGGGCGTGTAGTAACGGATGTCGAACAGTTCGTTCAGACCCTTGGGCGTTTCCGATCCACCGAGAAACAGATGGCCACCTGGATTGAGCACCCGGTGGATGTTGGTGATGATCTGCTTTTGCAGATCACCGGAAAAGTAAATCAACACGTTACGGCAGAAAACGATGTCGAATTTGCCGACGTTGATAAAGCTGTCTTTCAGGTTGATTTGGCGGAATTCGATGCGGCGCTTGATTTCCGGTTTCACTTCCCAGGCGCCTTCATTGTCATGTTTGAAATACAGATCCAGCCGATCGTCAGACATGCCGCGCTTCAGCTGCAGCGGCTCGTACAGGCCGCGCCGCGCCACATCCAGCACACGGCTTGAAATATCAGTGGCCAGAATCTTGACGTTCTTGTTGCTCAGGGTGAAGTTCTTGCGCCGCAGCTCTTCCACGCAGATCGAGATGGAATAGGGTTCCTGCCCGGTGGAACAGGCCGCGCACCAGATATTGATTTCCCCGGGGGACTTGGCGAGCTCCGGCAACAGGCTGCCTTGCAGATATTCAAAGGGATGACGATCACGAAACCACAACGTTTCGTTGGTGGTCATGGCATCGATCACCTGCTGGCGCAGCCGTGGCGAACCGGGCCGGTCGATCTCCTTCAGCAGATGTCCCAGCGTCTGCAGATCATTGTCTTTCAACAACTTGCGCAGACGGCTGTCGATCAGATAATTTTTGTTGTCGCCCAGCAGAATGCCGCAGGACTTCTCCAGAAACTGGCGGAAGAGTCCATATTCAGCATCGCTGAACTGGGATTGGTTCGGTGGCGAAAACACCATTATGGTTTCCCGGAACTGAACGCGCGGACAAGCCGCGCGCCCTCAGTCTTTTGACAATGCCCGCGCAATCTGTTCCTGCACCAGCTCTGCCAGACGGTCCGGCTTGAACTTCGCCAGGAAGTTGTCGGCCCCCACCCGCTTCACCATGGCCTCGTTGAAAATACCGCTCAGCGAGGTGTGCAGCAGCACATGCAGATCCTTCATGCGCGGATCTTCCTTGATCGATGCCGTCAGCGTGTACCCATCCATTT
>JBMOPR010000143.1:3020-3563 GCA_049323075.1 Pseudomonadota bacterium | reverse complement strand
CGTGTGTTTGGAACCCCAGTTGTGATTCTCGCTGCCGGTCCAGCCATCGACCTGAATGATCTCGTCGTTAACGCGCAGCTCTCCACGAAAAATCGCCAGCGGATTGGCCACCAGCGCCTTGGCTTTCGGCAGCGCCGTGGCGTACAGATTGTCCGGCAGCAGCAACACCGGCTCGACACCGGGGCTGTAATCGAGACGCCACTGAATCCGGTTGTCGCGCTGTTTGACCTCACCCTGTGCATGACCGTTAAACAGCGTGGCTGCGCCAATGCGCGCATTCAGGCCGGTGTTGTCGAAACTGCAATCGGCCAGCGGATATTCAGACTTCGCTGCTGTCATCCGGTTGCGTTCACCGTCAAATACAATCACCCACAGCTCGCCGATATTGTTCTGCGGGTTTTTGCGCGGCGCAAAAATCGTGTAGCGAATCCAGAACGCCAGCGGCCGGTCGGGATGGTTGGCACGCAGGAAATAACTTTCATAATGACCATCAGTCTGCCCGGTGAAACGGCAGGCATTCAGACGCTGGCGTTGCTCGGCAAA
>JBMOPR010000143.1:0-3010 GCA_049323075.1 Pseudomonadota bacterium | reverse complement strand
CGCGCGCACCCAGCAGGCCGGCGTCCTTCACCAGCCGCAGCGAGCGAAACGGAAATGCCAGGATCGAATCGCGATAGGCCACTTCCGCATAGCCGATAGCATTGCCGTCCTGATAGACCGTGAGCGGGCACACCGTCAGCGATTCTTTTAAATTGAACAGGTCGTAGCTTTTCTCGCCTTTGAGTTCGATGGCACCCAGGTCGGGGTGATCGAACAGCAATTCATAGCGCGGCCCGGATATCTTGAATGACAGGGTGCCTTGCACATGGGTTTCGTAGCGACGATCGTTCAGTCGCAACACACCGCTGAACGGTTGCGCCTGCCAGGGTTCGCTGCGATTGAGAAAAATCACGTCGATGGAAAATTCCAGCGCTTCCTTTTTGCGGTCAGTATTCAGTTCGATCCAGCCGCTCATGGTTTCGTGCAGTTTCAGTGTCAGCATGCCACTCTGCCCTCGATTGGGAATTCGGCATTAAGGGTGCCGGCCAGTTTTTCCGCCGCGCGGGTGGCCATGGCCATGATGGTCACCTGCGGATTGGCGCCCAGGGAGCCAGGTACGGCGCTGCCGTCCATTACGTACAGACCGCTGGTGCCGAACACGCGGTGGTCCGCGTCGCAGACGCCCTGACGCGCATCCGCCGCGATGCGCGCCGTGCCCAGCGGATGGTAGGCGGAAATGGCAAACTGCCACGGTTTCGATGCGCGCGCAATTACCTCGTCCAGCTGTTGTTCATTATGGATTTTGGGTGTGGCGGAATGGCCCATCAAATGCACATAGTCGGCACCGGCCCGCAAATGCATGCGCGCCAGGGTGGCCAGTCCCCGCTTGAACAGTGCGAAATCCGCTTTGTTCAGGTCGTAGCGGATCAGGGGAACATCGGCGTGCACGCCCTTGCGCACGCTGCCGCGGCTGCTGTCGCGGATCATGAAACCGAAATAACCGGTGTGCTGCCACTGCTCGGTGAAATCCACAAAGTCGGCACCGATGAACGGATTGAGCAGGCCGTGGGCGACGAACGGCGGCGTACCGCCTTCAAACAGAAGACCTTCGTCTGCCAGATCCGCCACACCGAATCCCTGCGGAATGCGCTGCGCATGATTGAACGTGACGTCAGGATAATGACCGGTCACTGCGCCCGCCGGATGCAGCGACAGATTGCGGCCCAGCCAGGGATTGCGAATGCCGTTGTCGCGCAGAAACAGCGGTGTAAAAAAAGTGCCCATCGCCACCACCACCTGACGCGCACGCACGCGAATCTGTTTGCGCAGACCGTTGGCATCCACACCGTCCGCTTCCAGTCCTGCCACCTGGCGGTTGTCCCACAAAATGCGGCGCGCCTTCAGGCCAGTCAGCAGAAAAGCACCGGCATCCAGTGCTCGCGGAATATAGCTGACGTTGGTGGATTGTTTCGCGTCAGTCGGGCAGCCGAACTGGCACAGACCCTGGCCATCGCAGCCCACCGCATTGCGGGTCAGCGGATGCGCATCGTGCAGACCCAGCGCAGCAGCACCGGCGCCGATGCGCTGGCCGATTTCGCCCACATAACGGGGATCGGCGCGCTGTACCTGCAGCACTGCTTCCACCTGGGCGAAATAGCGCTGCATGTTGTCCGGCGTGAAATCGGTCAGGCCCTGCTGCACCCATTCCCGCAGCACCGCATCGGGCGTGCGCAGGCAGGTGCCGGAATTGATGGTGGTGGTGCCACCGACATTTTTTCCCACCGGCACCGGAATCACCGTATTGCCCAGCGCCACAGTGGCACCGGACGCGCGGTACAGTTTCGGAATCACGTCGGTGAGTTTGCCGTTGAAATCGCGGCGGTCGAAATAACGCCCTTCCTCGATGATCAGCACCGCGAGGCCCCGGCTCGCCAGTTCCAGCGCGGCGGCGGCACCGCCGGCGCCGGTGCCGATGACCACCACGTCCGCGTCGAAATCACTGCTGCCAGGCAGGTCTTCAATCGGTGTGATTTGCTGCTGCCAGCGTTGCCGTTCCACCTGCGCCGGTATGCGAATACCGTTGTGGGAACCGACGCGGCGTAAATTGTTTTCTTCCAGCAGATAAGCGGCACGAAACGGCAGGCTCAGCAGGCGCAGGGCTTTGGCCGTGATATCGCCCTGGGCGTGGCGACGCAGAAAATCCTGCCGCTGCTGCAGGCTGGCATGGCGAAAGGCGCGGCCATGGGCGAGAAAAAAGCGGGTGTCCAGCCACAGCAGCAGGCCGTTGATGGCCTGGGCCATGGCGGGGATATGGTCGCAATAGTCCGCGACACTGCCGGCGACAGCCGCCACATCCGGCCCCGGCAGAATGCGGCCAGCCGGAAACAGCGCCTCGATCAGCGCCAGCGCTGCGGGGTTACGGGCCAGTCCCTCGCAGTGGGGGGACGCCATGGCAGCTTTTGTTGCAGCGCCTTTTGTTGTGGTCATCTTGATTCCCTCTGCCATCCAATGCCCTCGCAAAGCGCGGCCAGCAGGAAATCAAGTATAGATATTGGCAGGAAGAATGCTTGACCGCAGGCACGTGCTCCCGTGGGGTCGCGGGGTAAAAAAACCTATTTCCCCAATGCAGTCCTCACCTGCTGCAGGGTATCGGCAATGACAGTCTCTTCGTTGCTCGCCACGTTGTCGCGGCCCTGCCCTGCCAGGAACAGAATCTCGTGACTGTCGTAGTCGTACACGCGGATCACAAAAATGCGGAAGCGATACCACATGTCCCAGAGGCTGACGTAATCCAGCAACACCACCAGCTTCGGTGTTTTCTCCCACTCCTCGGTGATGATGCCGGAGCGGACTTTCACCACCGACGGCTCCACCTGGTCGAAGCGCGTGACGCGATCGAACGTCAGCTGGTTGAATACGGCCTTGTCGCTGGTCTTGATGAATTCCAGAATTTTCGTCGCCTTGGTGGCGAAGTTGATATTTTGCGGCAGTGCACCACCGGTTTCCTGCGCGACTTTCCAGGGATTCAGTGTCTGCTGCACCACGCCGATGATCTGGCCGTTCCGGTCCA
>JBMOPR010000142.1:1353-3581 GCA_049323075.1 Pseudomonadota bacterium | reverse complement strand
GTTCGACCAGCTGGTGTTTTTCGTGTCGCTGGGTGCGGTGGTCCGGCTGATTGCGCCATTCCTGAAATCCAAGGATGAAGATCCCGGCGTGCTGGTGGTGGACGATGCCGGCGAATTCGTGATCCCCGTCTTGTCGGGCCATGTCGGCGGCGCCAATGCCTGCGCGGAATTCATCGCTGACCTGCTCGGTGCGCGGGCGGTTCTCACCACTGCATCCGATGTGGGTAAAACCATTCCGGTGGATATCCTGGGCCGGGCGTTGGGCTGGAAACTGGAAGCGCCCAAGATCAATGTCACCCGCGTATCAGCGGATGTGGTGAACGGCGAACCCGTTGCGTTCGTGCAGGAGGCTGGCTCTCCTCACTGGTGGACCCGGCCAACGCCGCTGCCATCGAATATCCATCTGTTCAATGCTTTCGAAACCGTGGATCTGGCGCGTTTCAAATCCGTGCTGTGGGTGACGCACCGCGATGTTTCTGCCGGAGTGTGGCAATCACTGCAGGAACGGTTGGTGGTCTACCGGCCGCCCCGTGACACTGTATGAATGCGCCGACATGAACGCAAGCAGCGCATTCCGCGTCGCCATTGGCATCGGTTGTGATCGCGGTGCGTCGCTGAAGACATTTGCGGCCGCACTGGATCAGGCATTGGCGCTGTGTCATTGCGAACGCCGGCAAATTGCTGTTGTAGCCAGCATCGATTTGAAACGCAATGAAGTGGCGTTGCTGGATTTCGCGCAGGCGCATGGCTGGCCGTTGCAGTTCTATCCGGCGCCAGCACTGGCACAGGTGTCGGTGCCCAATCCATCGGAAACCGTGCGGCGCCACACCGGTACACCCGCTGTGGCGGAAGCGGCAGCGCTGCTGGCGGCTGACACCCATGCAGCGGACTTGCTGGTGGAGAAATTCAAACTCAAAGGCGAGGACGGCAGAAATGTCACCATCTCCATCGCGCGCATGCGCATCTGAACAGAATAAACACGGCAAGATTTTTCTGGTGGGACTCGGCCCGGGCAGCGAGCAGCACATGACGGCGCGGGCGCGGGAAGCCATCGCGCAGTCCGATGTCGTCATCGGCTATTCCACCTATATCAAGCTGGTGTCGGAATTGCTGGCCGGCAAGCAGGTGATCCGCAAGGGCATGACCGAAGAGCTGGATCGCTGTCACGAAGCGCTGTCTGCCGCCCGGGAAGGCAAGACTGTGGCACTGGTGTCGTCCGGCGACAGCGGTGTTTATGGGATGGCCGGGCCGACGTTTGAAGTGCTGTTCGAATCCGGCTGGCAACCCGGCGATGGCGTCGACGTGGAAGTGGTGCCCGGCAGTTCCGCCATCAATTCCTGCGCGGCGCTGGTGGGCGCGCCACTGACTCACGATTTCTGTTCGATCTCGCTGTCGGATCTGCTCACGCCCTGGCCGGTGATTGCCGGCCGGCTGCAGGCAGCAGCGCGCGGCGATTTTGTGGTAGCGCTCTACAATCCGAAAAGTGGGCGCCGCACCGGCCAGATTGTCGAAGCCCAGCGCATCCTGCTGCAACACCGCAATCCGGCCACGCCGGTGGCGCTGGTGAAATCCGGCTACCGCCGGCGCCAGTCGATCCAGCTCACGCGTCTGGACCAGATGGCGGAATGTGATATCGGCATGCTGACCACCGTGCTGATCGGTAACAGCAATACGTTCGTACGACATGGCCTGATGGTGACACCGCGCGGTTACGCCAACAAATACGACACCGATGGCGCCGTGCAGGAAAACCGCGCCCGCGAACGCGTGCATGACGGTGAGCAGGCCGGGCGTTCCCTGAGCATGGGGTTGTTGGGCTGGCACGAATATGTGCGCGCGTTTTTGCAGGAAAAACCGGAACGCACACTGCGCGATGCGGCTGCGCACTTCCGGATGCCGCTTGCGGAGATTCTGGCGGCGGTATCCCACGTTACCACCGACAGCGCGCCGGGCGATTGGCAAAGCGCACAGGTCTCGCCGCAGGCGCTGGACGATCTGCTGGCGTGGACACAGGATTGGGGCCCGTTGCGGGCAGTGGTGCGTGCCGATTCCGGCAGCGTGGCGGAATTGTTGCTCGATGGCGACGCTTTCACCTGGGGCGAACCTGCACAACCAGCCGCATCGCGCTGGCTGAATCTGGTGACGCCGCGTTTTCACCTGCACGTGAACTGGAGCAACGTGACACAAGGCTGGCTGGTCGGGCACAACGGCGATCTGCACAGTGCCTG
>JBMOPR010000142.1:0-1343 GCA_049323075.1 Pseudomonadota bacterium | reverse complement strand
CGGCGCGCAGGTGTTTTCATTGCAGCCGCGTTCCGTGTCAGGTGCATTCCATTTCGCCTGTCCCTTTGATCGCGCCGAGCTGGCGTTGCGCTTGCCACTGCAGGCCGCTGCAATGCCTGCAGCGGACGTTGGAGAGGTTGGAACCGATGAATGATGCTGATGCGATGAATCAGGACGCTGCGAGCACAATTCCGTGCGTGCAGCTGGAAGTGGAAGCCGTTACTGCGCCTGAAAAGCCCAAAATGGGAGAATACCGGCGCCATCTGGTGCTGTGCGTTGGCCCACGTTGCGCACCGGACGGTGCGGCCCAGTCGCTGTTCGACAGCCTGGGGGAGCGGTTCAAGGCCGCCGGACTCGACAAGGGTGAATTGCGGGTCAAGCGCACCCGCGCGTCCTGCTTTGCCACCTGCAAGTCCGGCCCCGTGATGTGCGTGCAGCCTGACGGCATCTGGTATTACAACGTCACGCCCGCCAACATGGACCGCATCATCCAGCAGCATCTGGTACAGGGTGAGCCGGTGGAAGACCTGATTTACCACCGCGGACCGGTCCCGGGTTGAAGTGCCAGGTCGGGGAGCAGGGCTGAGCCGATCGCGCGGCCCTGCGTTCATCCTTCTTTCATGAGGTTGTCATCTCCGGCTTTTAGTCTGCCCCGTCTGAATGGTTTTTGGTCAATAGAACGGGGGACACCTGTACATGAACATTCGCAATGTCATTGTGGTTGGCCTGGCGGCCTGCGCGCTCACCGGTTGCAAACTGGAATCAGGGGAAGTGCAACTGACCGAATCGTTGGGTTCGGTGTCATTCGAGGGCGGCAAGACCTTAAGCCTCACCACCGGTTTCGGCAGCGGTGCCTACCACCGGCCGCAGGACCCGGCCAACGTGTTCTACACCATCACCGACCGCGGCCCCAACATCGCCTGCAATGAATCGCTGGCGGTGATCGGCATCGAAAAATTCTGCGGCGACGACGATGCCGGCAAGATTTTCCCGCTGCCGGATTTCACGCCCGCCATTTACAAGATAGCGCTGAAGCAAAGCCGTTTCAGCCGTAATGCCAGCTATGAAATTCTGGCGAAAATTCCGTTGCGGGACAGCGCCGGCGCGCCCATTACCGGTCTGCCCAATCCGTTCACCCAGACCGACACCGAAAATGCCTACGACAGCTTCGGCCATCCGGTGGCGTTCGATGTCAACGGCCTGGATACCGAGGCGCTGGTCGTGTTGCGCAACGGCAGTTTCTGGATCGCCGAGGAATATGGCCCCTCCATCGTGCATGTGGCGGCGGACGGTCGCATCCTGCAGCGCATCGTGCCGGAATCCCTGGCGCAGGATCTGACAAG
>JBMOPR010000141.1:0-3585 GCA_049323075.1 Pseudomonadota bacterium | reverse complement strand
AATTCCTTCGTTCCATGCCGTCGTGTCACCTCTTCAGTATCGAGTCCGGATCTGTGTGCGACCAGTGCAGCGGGCTGAAGGTTCAATGTCCGTGCACCCTGGCTGACTATACTGGGTGAATCGCCAGCGTCCGCCTGCCCGGCACACTTTTTCCGACCATTCAACCATTCAAAAATTAAGGCTATAGTTTGAAGTCAGAGAACGGATGCCTGCAGCCAGAAAATTCGACGGGACACCAGTATGGATAGCGCACTGCCCGGCTTTGACTATTCCTGGCGCGCATTGATGGAATCGATGCCCGTTGCCGCCTGCATGTACGACGTGGACGGCCAGATCTTCTGGTACAACAGCGCCGCAGTGCGACTGTGGGGCCGGCACCCTGACCCCGGGCGTGACCGGTGGTGCGGTTTCGTGCGCCAGTACTGGCCTGACGGGGCGCCAATGCGGCCGGAAGAATCCCCGTCCGCCCTGATTCTGCGGGGCAAGGCTGTGGAGTCGGGCTTTGAGGCCATGGGAGAGCGTCCGGATGGCAGCAAGGTGTACTTCATTCCCCAGCTGCTGGCGCTGCATGACCGGCAGGGTAACGTGATCGGTGGCGTGAACATGCTGCTGGACATCACGGCGCGGCGGGAGATGGAAGCCGCCTTGCGCAGCCGGGAAACCGAGTTTCGCGCCATTATCGAAAACTCGCCCGATGACATTGCGCGCTACGACCGGCACTGCCGCCGCATCTATGTGAATCCTTCGCTGGTGGCGTCGGTTGGCAGGACACCGCAGCAACTGCTCGGCAGAACCGTTCTGGAAGACTGGGATTCGCCCAGTGCCCGCCGCTTCCACCTGTATCTGGTCCGGGTGCGGGACAAGGGCGAGGGAGTGGGCTTCGAACTGTCCTGGCCCGCAGGCAGCGGTGAGGTACTGCATCGCTACGTGCGGATCGTGCCGGAATTCGACGCCGAAGGTCAGGTGCAGAGCATGCTGGCCGTTGGCCGCGACATCGGGGCGATCAAGCAAACGGAACAGTACCTGCGCCAGTCCCGCGCCCTGTTGCGGGATCTGGCTGAGCGGCGGGAAGCATTGCTGGAAGCGGAGCGCAAACGCATTGCCCGGGAAATTCACGATGAACTGGGGCAGTTGCTCAATACCCTGCATTTCAGCAACGCGGCCCTGCGTGCCCGGCTGGAGCGGGACAATCCGGACCTGGTGGAAAAATCCGATGCCATGGGCGGCCTGATCCAGCGCGCGGTGAATGAATTGCGCAATGTGGCGACCAGTTTGCGCCCCGCCGCACTGGATGACGGAATTGTCTGTGCGCTGGAGTGGCTCACGCAGGATTTCAGCCGGCATACCGGCATTGCGTGCCGCTTCGTCAGTGATCGGGAAGAGGTCGATTTGCCGGAATTCCTGGCCGTCGCCCTGTTCCGCATAGTCCAGGAATCCCTGACCAATGTGGCACGTCACGCGGGTGCCAGCGAGGTCACCGTACAACTTGGCGCGCGCCGTGATCCACTGGTGCTGGAGGTGCGCGATAACGGCAAGGGATTTGATGTGACGGTGCCGGGACGACGCACTTCGCTGGGGCTGGTGGGCATGCAGGAGCGCGCCCTGGCCCTTGCCGGCAAACTCGACATTACCAGTGAACCCGGCCTGGGCACCTGCGTGCGGGCCAGCATTCCACTGTTGCAAACCAGGAAACCTGTGAATGATCAGACTACTGCTGGCGGATGACCATACCCTGTTCCGGGAAGGGCTGAAGCAGCTGCTGGAACAGCATGACGATATCCGGATCGTGGCCGAAGCCAGCACCGGCGGCGAAGTGCTGGAACAGTTGCGGCATCAGGAATTCGACCTGTTGCTGCTGGATATCAGCATGCCGGGTGTCAGCGGCAGCGACCTGATCGGGCGCGTGCGCACCCGCTGCCCGCAATTGCCGATTCTGGTGTTGAGCATGTACAACGAACCGCAACTGGCCAGACGGAAACTGAAAGCGGGTGCCGCCGGCTACGTTACCAAAGACACAGATGCCGCCATGCTGGTCAACGCCATTCGCAAGGTGGCGGCAGGCGGCCACTTCATCGTACCGGATCTGGCGGAGCAGATGGTGTTTCAGGATGAGAGCGTCTCCACGCCCAGACCGCACACGCGGTTGACGGAACGCGAACTGCAGATCCTGCGGATGCTGGTGAAAGGCAAGGGATTGAACGAGATCGCCAGCGAACTCACCATCAGCAACAAGACAGTCAGCACCCACAAGGTGCGCATGATGCGCAAGATGAATATCACATCGAACGCCGAACTGATCCGCTATGCGATCACCAATGGCATCACTCCCTGAGGCCGAACGGAAATGGAAGGCCACATGAATCATGACACTGAATCTGTTCACGTCGATGCTCTGTACTGGCGACACTTTCTGCAGCAGTCGCCGGATGTTGTGATGGTTGTGGATAGCGGCGGGATGATCGTCAGCGTCAATCCGCAAGCGGAAAAGCTGCTGGGCTTCACCAGTGCGGATCTGGTGGGCCAGACGGTGGAATTTTTGGTGCCGGAATCATTGCGCGAGTCGCATCGGCAGCTGCGGCACCAGTTCCTGCAGCGGCCGGAAGGGCGCCAGCTTGACCAGAAGCTGGATTTTGCCTGTCGTTGCCGGGATGGCAGCCAGCGACAGGTGGAAATCAGTCTGGCGCCGGTACAGATTGGTGAGGAGGTGCAGATCATCACCGTGCTGCGTGACATCGCCGAACGCAGGCAGGCGCAGCAGCGGTTGCAGCAGAGCGAGGCCCGCCTCAAGGAGGCCCAGCGCATGGCGCGGATCGGCAGCTGGGAACTGGATCTGGTCAGCCAGCAGCTGCACTGGTCGGACGAGGTTTACCGGCTGTTTGAAGTCAATCCCGCCAGCTTTACGCCCAGCTATACCGCCTTCCTGCAACTGGTGTACCCGGAGGATCGCGAATCGGTGAATCATGCCTATACGCAATCGCTGGCCAACCGCCTGCCGTACCAGATCGAACATCGCATGCAGATGCCTGATGGCCGGATCAAGTTCGTCGTCGAGCAGGGCAATTCTTTTTACGACGCCAGTGGCACGGCGCTGCGTTCGCAGGGAACCATCCAGGACATTACCCACCTGAAGGAATACGAAAAGCGGCTGGACCGCCAGATCACCTGCGATCCACTGACGGAACTGCCCAACCGCGACCGCTTCCAGCAGCAGCTGAACCAGGCGCTGGAACGCGCGCGGCAAACGGGCCAGCGCCTGACCCTGATGTTCATCGACATCGATAATTTCAAGGACATTAATGAGGTGCACGGCCATCGCATTGGTGACCGCCTGCTGAAAGACATCAGCGAGCGCCTGCGCAAATGCCTGCGCGACGGTGACATCATTGCCCGTCTGGGCGGTGACGAATTCGCGGTGCTGATCGAGGCCCCGGCACTGGAAGACTATGACCGTGGCGTGGCGGAGCGCTTGCTGCTGGAAGGCGCCAGACCCTGCTTCATCGACGCGATCGAATTTTTTGTGAGCTGCAGCATCGGTATTACCCGCTACCCCGCCGACGGCAATGATGCTGATACGCTGCTGAGCAA
>JBMOPR010000140.1:0-3585 GCA_049323075.1 Pseudomonadota bacterium | reverse complement strand
GCGCCTGCGGGAGACCGGTGGCCCCATCACCGGTTATATCGTGCAGGAAGCCGGCGTGGACGAGCCGCAGTTTGTGGCACAGCTGAATCTGTACATGGATGCGCCGGACATGGCGATCCTGGGCGGAATCGTGAGCCACAACCTGCACAGCAGTCCGCTCAGTGTGGTCATCAAGGGGCCGGTCACCTTCCTGGCGGACGGTCGCATCCTGATCGAACCGGCCAGCGTGGACCCCATCAATCTGACGGTGAACATCTCGGCGCTGGGCATTCCCGGCAATATCAATCTGCGCATTCCTGGCGGCGGCATGCAGCTGCGCCTGATCGGAAGTCCGCTGAAAGGCCGGCGGTGAGGACATGAACATGAAAATGCAATCAATCGCACTGGCGCTGTTCGGGTTGGCACTGAGCGGTATCGTCCAGGCTGACGATGCCGCTGCGGACGCCGGCTACTGGAGCCACGTCAAGACTGACTGGCTGGGCTTTGCACCGGGAGAAAAGCCGTTTTATTTCCGCGCCGGCTATACATTGCTGGCACCGGATTCTTCCAGCTCCGAAGTGTATCTGGAAGATGTGAGCGGCCCCGCCGATCTGGCAGTGGACAACGGGCCCATTGCAGGCTCTGGCGCCAGCGTGGAGGATGTGGATTTTCCCAGCGTGATCATCGGCTGGACCTTGCCCTGGGGCGACGGCCACTGGGCGCTGGAAACCATTCTGGCGCTGCCGTTCACGGTGGAATTCAAGACGGCCGGCACGCTGACCACCGATTCCATCGCGCCCTATGCCCTGGGCAACATTCCCACCGGCGTGCCGCCCCTGGGCGAGGAATTTGGCGAGAGCAAGGTGCTGCCGCCGGTGGTGACGCTGGTGTACCGCTTTGGTCTGGAGCAGTCGCTGCGGCCCTACGTGGGCGCCGGTCTTGCCTACATGATCACCTACGATGGCGAAGTCACCAATCCGGTGCTGACCGCTGTGGGGGAGCCGTCGCTGGAAATCGACGACGTGTTCGGCTTCGCCTTGCAGGGCGGTGTGGAATACAACGTGTGGGGCGACTGGTGGGTGAACGTCGATGTGAAATATATCGCCGGGCTGGAGACCACCGCCACGGTGGAGGAGATCTGGGTGGAAACGCCGGACCTGCCTACCTATGAAGTGGCCCGGGTGGGCGACGCCACTGTGGATGTGACGGTGGACCCGTGGGTGTTTCATCTGGGTGTGGGTTTTGACTTCTGACCGGATGAACGGAAAGCGCTTCGAATTCGTTTACCCGAATGTTGGGCTAAATCAAATGGCGGTATTCCGACAGATACGCAGCAGTCTTGCTCAGTCCCTGTCGTTGCAGATTTTCGAGGTATTCCTCGACTGAGTAAGACGGATGCTTGTAGTGTGTTCGGTCCTCTTTGAAACATGTCAGCACCAGCGGCGGCGTCAGGTCGATCAAATCCTGGATAAAGTCATCCGGATGCTGGGCAATGACGTTGTAAGGCTTCAGTGTTTCCGGCGGAAAGTCCTTCAGGTTGGCCGTTACGATGATTTCAGCATTGGCGCGTAGCGCGGCCGCCAGTACATGACGGTCATCCGGGTCTGGCAGTACTAGGCCTTCGATGGCAGGCTCATAACCGGTGACCAGAGAATCCGGGACGGCCTCGATCATCATGTCCCGCAGCCCTTCCAGTTTTTCACGGCTCAAATCCGGGCGTTTGAGCAGCAGGTTCCGAATCCATTCTTCGTGAATATCCAGCGTCCAGCGGGCGCGAAACAGATCGGTTTGCGCCAGGTACATCAGCACGCTACGCAGCGGCGCCGGATACAACACGTTCGCATCGTAAATAACCGTGAACGTTGCCATTTATTCCATCAGGCCCATTTCTTGTGACAGCTGCGCCAGCTGCGCCATGGTCTTTTTGCTCTCGGCCTTCTGCCGGGCTTTGTATTCCATCAGATCCTTGAAATAGATTTTGCGCCGGTTGCCCGCCATGTGGAACGGCAGTTTTCCAGTATCCAGGACTTGGCTGATCAGGTAGGGCCGGGAAACGTTCAGAAAATCCGCCGCCTGCTGAGTGGTCAGCTCCGCATGGATCGGAATGATGGAGATGGCATTACCCAGCGCCATCTGATTCAGGATATCCGCCAGCATATGAATGGCCTTGATGGGCACCGTGATTTCCTGGTTGTCATCGATCAACCGCAGCTTGGCCTGGTCGCCTTTGCCTGTGCAGGCTGCCAGGATGCGTCCGCTGGCGGCCGCCAATTCGGCTTCCTGTTCGCTGGGCATGTCATAAAAATGGTTCTGTTGTGCCGCCATGGCTGACACCTCGTGTTTCTGTCTAGTCGTTGAGACAGTATACGTGCACATTAATTATTCGCAATATACGAAATAAAAAGCAATATCCGAAAAAGGGGTGCAGCGGTAATGTACTGCATCTTAACGTTTTGAAAATCAGTAACTTGGTAAGCTTGTCCGCCTTCCGAGCCGATCAGGTAATTGCGCTCTTTCCCCTGGGTAATGCCTTTTTCACTGTTGTACACCCGCTCGGCTCAGATCTTCAGGGTGCGGGCACCACCGCCAATGTTCAGGTGGCTATCCTTGCGGCCCCGCAGCAGGACACGGTACCTTCGATGACTGGTTTGATTTACTGGATGACACTGACAGGGGCAACGTACTGGCCTCGCTTTTGGTGTTAAGGGAAAAGGGGCCTATGTTGTCCAGGCCCTACGCCGACACGGTGAAGGGCTCACGCCACAGCAACATGAAGGAACTACGAGTCCAAAGCAAAGGCGATCCAATACGAGCGTTCTTTGCTTTCGACCCCGAGCGGAAAGGGATATTGCTTTGCGCCGGTAACAAGACCGGGAACGAGAAACGCTTTTACGACGAGATGATTCCAATTGCTGACCGTGAATTTACTCGGCACCTGGAGAAACTGAAGAAGGAGTGATCGTTATGGCTAGAACTCTTGATCAAATGCTGGCAAACGAAAAGCCTGAAGTGGTTGCCAAGGCGCGGCAGGCGGCAGTGGAAATGTTGCTTAACATACACTTGGCAGGACTGCGCGAGCACGTCCAGAAAACCCAGGGTGAAATGGCGCTGGCTTTAGGTATTAAACAACCCACTGTAGCTGGTATGGAACAGCCTGGCCGGGATCTGAAGCTGTCCACGCTCAAACGCTACGTTGAAGCCGCTGGGGGCACGCTGCGCCTTGAAGTTGAGCTTCCTGACGGCACACATTACGGTTTTTCTGTTTAATTGTTTTGACTCGCTAGTGCTCGCTCGAAAGGCCCCAATGGGGCCTTTTTACGAAGGAACAACGCAAAGCACATCTTTCCGACCCTGCCCAGTACGCTACCCAATGCCTGGCCCATCGGGGTCTTGCCCATTTTCTTGAAGACCTTACGAAGCGGCTTTTCCGGGTCGCCGGTTTCGGATAAATTTTGTTCAATTTTGTGTGTGGGCGCAGTGTCGGGCGGCGGCTGGCGGTGCTAGGCAGGGTCCGGAGGATGCCAGTTGACTAATCTAGTCATCCGCACCAGTTCCGAAGTGATCAGGATGACCCGGGAAGTGGTCCGGATGAGTAGGGAAGTGCTC
>JBMOPR010000139.1:0-3593 GCA_049323075.1 Pseudomonadota bacterium | reverse complement strand
GTGACCACCCGGCGCGAGGGCAACTCGATTTTCTACCGGCGCGAGCTGGCGGACCTGAGTCAGCCCTGGGGTCAGTTACTGGCAGCCCTGTTCAGTGCGGTGGACCAGATTGCGCTGAGCGACACGACGGCCCGTAACATTGCGCAGATAAAACATGAACGGGAAGAACAGGCGCGGGAATTTTTCGACCGCCATGCGGAACAGTTTCGCGAACAGCAGGATCTGATTGCCCCGTTTGACCAGTATGTCGACGCTGCCACCGATCTGCTGCTGCAAACTGAGCCAGACCAGCAGCAACGGGTACTGGAAATCGGCCCGGGCGAAGGCGAATTCCTGCCGACCCTGGCGGGCATTTTCCACAACGTCACGGCCATCGACATTTCGAAAGAGATGCTGGACAAGGCCGACGCGCTGATCCGGCATAACAAATTGAACAACGTCCACCTGCTGAAGGCGGACACCGACGACGCGATCAAACAAGGCATTCGCGTCGAACGGGTGGTGTGCAACATGGTGCTGCATCATGTTCCGTCGCCCGCCGATGTATTTCATGATTGCGCACAACTGCTGGAAGACGGCGGTTCGCTGATTGTCACCGACCTGTGTCGTCACGACCAGGGCTGGGCGAAAAGCATGTGCGGCGATCTGTGGCTGGGTTTCGACCCGGAAGAGTTGACCGGCTGGGCGCAGGACGCCGGGCTGGAAAGCAAAGAGAGTCTGTATTTAGGGCTGAGAAATGGTTTTCAGATCCAGATACGGCGTTTTGATAAACCCTGAACTTTTATTTATAGGAATCGGGTGCAATGAGCGAATACACCATCTTTACTTCTGAATCCGTTTCTGAAGGCCATCCTGACAAAATGGCGGATCAGATTTCTGACGCCATTCTGGATGCCATCATCAAGGATGATCCTCATGCGCGAGTTGCAGTGGAAACGCTGGTGAAGACGGGGATGGCGGTGATCGCCGGTGAGGTCACGACCTCGACCTATGTCGATCTCGAAGACGTTGTGCGCAAGGTCATCCTCGACATCGGCTACAACAGCTCCGACGTCGGCTTCGACGGCGCGTCCTGCGCCGTGCTCAACGCCATCGGCAAACAGTCGCCGGATATCGCGATGGGCGTCGACGAGAAAGAGAACAAGGAAATGGGCGCGGGCGACCAGGGCCTTATGTTCGGCTACGCCACCAACGAAACCGACGTGCTGATGCCCGCCGCGATTCACTACTCGCACCGTCTGGTGCAGCGTCAGGCGTACCTGCGCAAGAACGGCATCCTGCCCTGGCTGCGTCCGGATGCAAAAAGCCAGGTGACCCTGCGCTACGAAAACGGCAAGCCGGTGGCCGCTGACGCCATCGTACTGTCCACCCAGCACGATCCGGGCATCAAGCACAGCGACCTGTCCGAAGCCGTGCGCGAGGAAATCATCAAGCACGTGATTCCGGAAGAGTGGCTGCACAGCGGCACCAAATTCCACATCAACCCGACCGGCCAGTTCATCATCGGCGGCCCGGTGGGCGATTGCGGTCTAACCGGCCGCAAGATCATCGTGGATTCCTACGGCGGCGCGGCACGTCACGGTGGTGGTGCATTCTCCGGTAAAGATCCGTCGAAAGTGGACCGTTCCGCTGCCTACGCCGGTCGTTATGTAGCGAAGAACATCGTTGCTGCCGGTCTGGCGGACAAGTGCGAAATCCAGGTGTCCTATGCCATCGGTGTGGCAGAACCCACGTCGATCTCCATCAACACCTTCAACACCAACCGCATCGACGAAGCCAAAATCGCCGAGCTGGTGCGTGAGCATTTCGACCTGCGTCCTCGCGGCATCATCGAGATGCTGAATCTGCGCCGTCCGATTTACCGCGCCACTGCGGCGTACGGTCACTTTGGTCGCGAAGAGACTGGTTTCACCTGGGAAAAAACCGACAAGGCCGCTGCCCTGCGCGCCGCTGCCGGTCTGTAAGCAACACCTGAAGGGCGTCACGGGACGCCCTTTTTTGCAGGCTGACTTTTTCAGTTCAGCCGGACTCAGGCAAATGCATGCGTGCGCAGTGCCACGCGTCGTAATCAGCGCCGGCAAATGGTTCCCATCGCCGGCGCCACGAAAATCGGAATACGGATTTTCGCCATTGACACATTGGAGAGGCTGAAAACATGAACGCCGTTCTGGACAACAAATTCACCGATTACAAGGTTGCCGATATTTCCCTGGCCAAGTGGGGCCGCAAGGAAATCGAAATCGCCGAAGGCGAAATGCCCGCCCTGATGGCGCTGCGCAACAAGTACAAGGCCCAGCAGCCGCTGAAAGGCGCGCGCATCATGGGTTGCATTCACATGACGATCCAGACTGCCGTGCTGATCGAAACACTGACAGAACTGGGCGCAGAAGTGCGCTGGTCCTCGTGCAACATCTTCTCCACCCAGGATCACGCTGCGGCGGCGATTGCGGCGGCCGGCATTCCGGTGTTCGCGTGGAAAGGTGAAACCGAAGAAGAGTTCTGGTGGTGCATCGAGCAGACCATCAAGGCAGAAAAGGACAGCGACAAACTGTGGGACGCCAACATGATCCTGGACGACGGCGGCGACCTGACCCAGATCCTGCACGAGAAATACCCGCAGATGCTGGACAAGATCCACGGTATTTCCGAAGAAACCACCACCGGCGTGCACCGTCTGCTGGAAATGCTGGAGCACGGCAAGCTGAAAGTGCCGGCGATCAACGTGAACGACGCTGTCACCAAGTCGAAGAACGACAACAAGTACGGTTGCCGTCACTCGCTGAACGACGCCATCAAGCGCGGCACCGACCACCTGCTGGCCGGTAAAAAAGCGCTGGTGATCGGTTATGGCGACGTGGGCAAGGGCTCCGCTGCCTCGCTGCGTCAGGAAGGCATGATCGTGAAGATCACCGAGATCGATCCGATCTGCGCCATGCAGGCGTGCATGGACGGTTATGAAGTGGTGTCGCCGTACAACGACGGCATCAACACCGGTTCCGCCGACGGCGTCAACAAGGCACTGCTGCAGAACACCGATCTGGTGGTCACCACTACCGGCAACGTCAACGTGTGTGACAAGTACATGCTGCAGGCGCTGAAATCGGGCGCAGTGGTGTGCAACATCGGCCACTTCGACAGCGAGATCGACACGGCTTTCATGCGCAAGAACTGGGAGTGGGAAGAAGTGAAGCCGCAGGTGCACATGGTGTACCGCAACAAGGCCACCAACGACCACCTGATTCTGTTGTCGGAAGGCCGCCTGGTGAACCTGGGTAACGCGACTGGCCACCCGTCGCGCATCATGGACGGTTCTTTTGCGAACCAGGTACTGGCGCAGATGTATCTGTGGGAACGCAAGTTCGCCGCGTTGCCTGCTGGTGAAAAGGCGAAAAACCTGTACGTGAAAGTGCTGCCGAAAAAGCTGGACGAGGAAGTGGCGGCGGAGATGGTGCGCGGCTTCGGTGGCGTGATCACCCGCATGACAGCGGAACAGGCGAAGTACATCAACGTGCCGGTCGAAGGTCCGTACAAGCCGGATAGCTACAAGTACTAAGCTACCAAAATTGGCACGGACTCGCGTGATCGAGTGCCGG
>JBMOPR010000138.1:0-3596 GCA_049323075.1 Pseudomonadota bacterium | reverse complement strand
GGGGGAAAGGTTGAAGGCCGGGGCTATTGTCGGTAGTGGCTCGACGTGGAATGGCCTGATCTGGATTGAGTGGGTTTGGGGCTGCGGTTGTCGTGCCTGGTTACGGCCGCATCAGCAGGCCGAAGCCGACGACGACGGCCATGAGCACCGGCCAGGCCAGCAGCAGCGGACGCCAGAAACTGCGGGTGTGGCGAAGTTCCATGAAGCGGTCAATGATGATCCAGCCCTTGCCCAGCGCGGCCAGCAAAATGACGGCGGTGAGCAGGCCACTGCTGCCGCTGCTGCCCAGCAGAACAGTGGTCACAGACAGCAACACCAGTCCCAGCCAGCAGGCGATCAGGACTGCGATGGGCGACATGCGCAAATTTTCCAAGCGTGAAAACTCCATCAGTTGATCACATACACCAGCGGAAACAGCATCACCCACACCAGATCCACCATGTGCCAGTACAGCACGCCCGATTCCAGGCTGCTGCTCTGGCCGGGACCATAGGCCTGGCGCCAGCATCGGAACGTCATGAAGGCCAGGATCACCAGCCCCAGCAGCACGTGCAGGAAATGAAAGCCGGTGAGCAGCCAGTACAGCCGGAAAAAGGCATCGTATTCGATATCCAGCCCCAGGCTGGCCAGATGCCGGTATTCGTTGAACTTGATGATGACGTAAATGCTGGCCGACAATTGCGCCCCCGCCAGCAGCCCTGTGCCGGTGCGATGACGGGAATGGCGCACCTGTTCGACGGCAAGCGCCGCCAGCAGTCCGGCGGTCAGCAGGCTGAGGGTGAGGACCAGGCCGGTGGAGGTATCGAGCAGCGCCCGGCTGGCATGGAACAGTTCCGGGTGCAGCCGTTCGGTGACGACGAAGGCGGGGATCAGAATGCCGAACACCGTCAGTTCCGCCAGAATGAAAAACCACATCGCCAGATCGCCCGGCAGTGCGTGTGGTTTTGATGCAGCAGAAAAGGCAGTGGACTCGTTCAAGGCATTCCCGGCCGGTAAGAAAAATTCCGGCTTCGATAGTGCCACCTCAATCCTCGGTCAGCAACCGCGTGTTGCCGCCGATGGCCGCCGTGTTGATCGACACGGTTTTTTCATTGGCCAATCGCAGCAAATAATGCGGCCCGCCCGCTTTCGGCCCCGTGCCCGACAGATCCTGCCCGCCAAATGGCTGCGATCCCACGGTGGCGCCGATCATGTTGCGGTTGATGTACACGTTGCCCACCTGCGCCTTCTTCGTCACGCTTTCGCAGAAGCGGTTGATGCGGCTGTGCACGCCCAGAGTGAGGCCGAAGCCGGTGCGGTTGATCTGCTCGATCACGTCGTCGAAGCGATCGGCCTTGAAGCTGACCACGTGCAGGATGGGGCCGAAAATCTCTTCGTGCAGTTCGTTGATGTCATCCAGCTCGATGATGGTGGGCGGCACGTAATGGCCCGGCAGCTCCGGCAAGGGTGCCTGATAACGCACGCGATTCCGGCTGCGGAAGCGTTCGATGTGCAGCAGCAGTTCGGAGCGCGCATCGGCATTGATGACCGGCCCGATATCGGTTTCCCAATCCAGCGGATCGCCGATCTTGAATGTGTCGAGGTAACCGGACAGCGTGTTCAGCACGCGTTCCTTCACATCTTCCTGCACGAACAGAATGCGCAGCGCGGAGCAGCGCTGGCCGGCGCTGTCGAAAGCCGATTGTGCGATGTCGCGCGTCACCTGCTCCACCAGCGCTGAGCTGTCGACGATCATCGCATTCTGGCCGCCGGTTTCCGCGATCAGCGAAATGATCGGGCCATTGCGGTTGGCGATCTGGCGATTGATGTGCGTAGCGGCAGAGGTGGAACCGGTGAACATCACCGCCCGTAGCGCCGCTTCCTGCAGAATGCTGTCTTCAATGGTTTTGGCATTGGCGGTGACCAGTTGCACCACATCGTCGGGAAAACCGGCCTGATGAAACAGTTCGATGGCGCGGGCAGCGATCAGCGGCGACAGCGTGGACGGCTTGGCGATAACGCAGTTGCCCGCCGCCAGTGCCGCCGCCACCTGGCCGGTGAAAATCGCCAGCGGAAAATTCCACGGACTGATGCACAGCACCAGGCCTTTGCCTTCCAGCAGCAGCTTGTTGTCCTCGCCGGTGACGCTGGGTAATTCCTGCGGATCGAACAGCTTGCGGGCCTGGTTGGCGTAATAACGCAGGAAATCCACTGCCTCGCGCACTTCCGCCAGCGCGTTGTTCAGCGTTTTGCCCGCTTCACGCATCGCCAGCAGCATCAGTTCTTCATAATGTTTTTCAAATTGCAGCGCGGTTTCTTCCAGCAGCGTGGCGCGTTCATCCACTTCAGAAAAACGCCACTGCTGCCAGGCCTCGCGACTGCGGTCGAACGCCTGCAGGCAGTCCTGCCGGCTGGCGGGAACGAAGCTGCCGACGATCTCGGTGGGATTGGCGGGCGAGCGGATCTCGCGGCGGCGCTCGGCGTCGGTGATGTCCGGCTGCAGATCCTTGCGTTGATTCAGCAGTGGTTTCATCGCCTTGCTGAGTTGATGCAATGATTCCAGCGCTTCCAGATTCAGCCCGCGCGAATTGCGTCGTTCAGGGTAGAACACCCGCCGTGGCAGCGGAATTTTCGGATTGCGAAAACGGTCCAGCGCCTTGATCGCATCGCTGGGTTCCTCGATCAGCCAGGTGCCGTCGCTCTGGGCCAGCTGGATTTGCCGGACGAAAGACGTGTTGGCGCCGTTTTCCAGCAGCCGTCGCACCAGATAGGGCAGCAGATCCTGGAAATTGCCCACCGGCGCATAAACGCGACACTGCGCATCTTCGAACGTGGAAAGGACATGGTCGTACAGCGCCTCGCCCATGCCGTGCAGGCGCTGGAATTCAAATTGTTTGAGGCCCTTTTCTTCCGCCAGCGTGATGATGCTGGCCACCGTGTGCGCGTTGTGGGTGGCAAATTGCGGGAACAGGAAATGCTTGCCTTCCAGCAGCATCTGCGCGCAATACAGATAGCTGAGATCGCTGTGGGATTTCAGCGTGTACACCGGGTACTCGTCGAGGCCCTGCTGCTGGGTCTGTTTGATTTCGGTATCCCAGTAGGCGCCTTTCACCAGCCGCACCGGAATTTGGCAGTGCAGAGTCTTGCTCACATCCATCAGCCATTGCAGCACTTTAGGCGCGCGCTTCTGGTACGCCTGCACGGCCAACCCCAGCTTGCCCCAGTGACGGATCTTGTTGTGGCTGGCGACGCGGGCGAACGCCATCAGGCCCGGCTCCAGGCGCCAGGATTCTTCCGCGTCGATGGTCACCGCCACGTCTTTTTCCTGGGCCAGCAGCAGCAGGTCCAACAGGGTGCCGTGCAACGTGTCCAGTGCCTTGCCCTGCCGCAGCTCAAAGCGCGGGTGCAGCGCCGACAGCTTGATCGACAGGCTGCCCGCTGCCAGACGGCCCTGATACTGGGAATGAATGTCGAGAATCGCGCGGCGGTAGGACTCGGTGTAGCGCTCGGCGTCCTGCAGGGTCATCGCCGACTCGCCCAGCATGTCGAAAGAATGGAAGTAGCCTTTTTCGGTTTCGGCGCGGCTGCGGCTGACCGCATCCGGAATGGTTTCCCCC
>JBMOPR010000137.1:0-3601 GCA_049323075.1 Pseudomonadota bacterium | reverse complement strand
CTCGGATAGTCGTTGCACCAGCCCTGCACCATCAGGTTGCCGGCGGGTGTCACTCCCAGTCCGAAGGTTTGATTGCAGGCCGACTGGCCATAGGTGAATCCGCCGTAGCCGGTGCCACGATAATTTGCCACTAACAGCATGGTGCGGTTGGCGCTGCCGGCTGGCAGAGCGGTCAGATTCGCCGCGCGGCGCAGTTCATCGCCGCTGCCGTCGAAATCCACCACGGCGTGGCCGTTGAGTGCGTTCACCAGCCAGCGCGGATTGCCGGTCACCTGGGTGAGGTGGTTGCCGCTGCCGGAAAGATCGTTCCAGCCGGTGACGTAGCCCTCGGTGGCGCTGACACCCTGGTCGGCCTCCAGCCGCATCACCAGTCCTGCGCTTGGCACGCCGCTGCTGCTGGTCACCGAGACGGTTACGGTTGCCACATTGGAAAGCAGGCCACTCAGATCCGATACCCGGTAGGTAAAGCTGTCGCTGGTGGCTGTGCCGCCGTTGTGAATATAGGTGATCGCGCCGGTGGCTCCGTTCACGCTGACACTGCCGGAAGCCGGCTGGCTGACAATCGCCACACTGCCGGCATTCAGATTGCCGTCGGCGTCGCTGTCATTGGCGAGAACGTTGATCGAGATGCCACCGCCCTGGACGACATTTGCCACGTCATTCTGCGTCACCGGAGCCTGTCCGGTCGGAGCGCTAATCGCAATCGTCACGGTGGCGGCGGCCGAAATCAGTCCACCACTGTCTTCCACCGTATAGCTAAAACTGTCCGCGGTCGCAGCATCGCCATTGTGAACGTAGGTTACCGTGCCCGTGGTGGCATTGACGCTGACCGAGCCATGAGCTGGCAGCGAGGTGAGGGTGACGCTAGTGGCGTCCAGATCGCCGTTGACATCGCTGTCGTTAGCAAGCACATCGACCTGCACGGTTCCGCCTTGCACTACGGCGGCGCTGTCGTTCTGCGTGACCGGGGCCTGTGGCGATGCCGCTTCCAGATAGTAGGCATGCAGTTGGGTCTGTGCGTTGGCCAGTTCGGTGGGTGACAGGGCGCGATCATAAATATAGGCCGCCGCCACCTGCATATTCACTTGCGGAGTGCCGTCGAGTTCGGCGCCCATGACGATGCGATTCAGTACCGTGTTGAGCACCTTCTGGTCTGTGCCGATGGCAGTGCCATCCTTGTAATGCGTTACCGCGCCACCCGACACCACCAGGGCCTGCACCATCCAGCCGGCGCCGGTACCGGTGATGGTGCTGATCATGTCGCTGCTGCACCACATCTGTCCCATCAGCTTGCCGGTGGGCGTGACACCCAGACCGAACGTCTGATGGCAGGAAGGATTGCCATAGGCAAAGCCGCCGTAACCGTTGCCGCGGTAGTTGACCACCAGCAGCAGGGTGCGGTCGGCACTGCCGGCGCGCAGGCCGTTCAATGTCTGGGTGCGAAGCAATTCGTCACCGCCGCCGTCGAAATCCACCACCGCGTGGCCGTTCAGGCTGGATGACAGCAGGGCAGGATCGCCCGTCACCTGATGCAGATCATTCCCCATGCCCGATAGATCGCTCCAGCCGGTGACGACGCCGCCGGAAGTGGATACCCCCTGATCCGCCTCAAGGCGCAACACCAGTCCGGCGCTGGGCACCACGCTGCTGGAATCCAGGATGGTCAGCGTCACGGTGGCAACGTTCGATACCAGGCCGCCCTGGTCGGATACCCGGTAGGTGAAGCTGTCGCTGCTGCCGCTGCTGCCGTTGTGGGTGTAGGTCACCGCACCGGTGGTGGTGTTCACGCTGACGCTGCCTGAGCCGGGATTGCCAACGATCTGCACGCTGCCCGGATTCAGATTGCTGTTGATGTCGCTGTCGTTGGCCAGAACGTTGATGATCTTGTACGCGCCCTTGAACACCGTGTCAGCATCGTTGCCGGCCACCGGCGCCACTGGATCGGTACTGATCACCGAGAGGTTTACGGTGGCCGTGTTCGAGAGCAGATTGCCGTTGTCCCTGACGTTGTAGGTGAAACTGTCCGGAGCAGATCCGTTGCCATCGTGCAGATAGGTCACCACGCCAGTACCAGGATCGACGCTGATCGTGCCGTGGGCAGGTTGCGTGAGTATCGACACGGTGCTTGCCACCAACGTGCCATCGGAATCGCTGTCGTTCGACAGGATGTCGATGGTGGTTGAGCCGCCTTGTTGCACACTGGCGCTATCGTTTTGCGTAATCGGGGCGATATTGTTACCGCCACCGACATTCACGGAATAGGTTTGCTGAATGTACTGCCGCACCGCTGTCAGCTCGGCGGCGGAAAGGGCCCTGTCATAAATGAACATGGCGGCAATCTGCATGTTCATCTTGCGCACGGTATCCAGATTGGCGCCTAGCGCCAGCCGTGTCAGTTGAGTGTCGAAGGTGCGGCTGAACGTTCCCACCTGATCTGCATTTTTGTAGTGCTTCACCTGATTATTGGACAGCACGGCCGTTTGCAGAATCCAGCCGCCGCCCACCACGTTCTGCGTGGTGTTGGCAAAGTTGCACCAGTTCTCCACACCCATGCGGCCTTGCGAGTCCACGCCCAATCCAAAGGCATGGTTGCAGCTGGCATCGCCATAGGCCACGCCGCCCCAACCCACACCCCGGTAGTTCGCCAGCAGGATCATGGTCCGGTTCTGGCTGCCGACCGGCAGGCCATTCAGCGTTGTGGTGCGGTACAGGTAGTCCACCGACCCATCGAAATCGATGACGTTCTTGCCATTCAGCCCGCCGGAAACCACCATCGGATCGCCCACCGCTGTCAGGTGATTGCCACGCCCGGATTGATCCAGCCAGCCGGACACAATTCCGCCCGACGCCTGCACGCCCGTGGTGCCTTCCACGCGGAACACCAGGCCGCTGGTGGGAACGTCCAGACAGGCGCCCTGATCCTGATACAGCGCGGTGTCGGCATAATCTGACGTTGGCACCGTGATGGGATGCGTGGCCGCGCCGCCGCTGGCCCAACCGGTAAAGGCATAGCTCTGGCCATTCAGGCAGTAGGATTGCGGCACTGAAATGACATGACTGAAGCCGATCAGCGTGTCATACACAAAGGGCGTTGTCAGTGGAATGCCGTCGATATAAACGGGAATGCCCGCGGGTGACGCGGTGATATTCAGATTGACCTTGTCCGGATAGACAGTGACCGTGTCAGTGGACACCAGGCCATCTGCATCGGTGACCTTGAGCGTCAGTCGGTAAGCGGTGTTGTCGTGATAATCATGTCCGGCAGTATTGATGGCAAACTGCCCGGTGCTGCCGCTGTATCCCGCCAGCGTGGGATGTGTATGTGCGTTATGGATGAAATCAATGCTCCATTCGTATGAGCTCTCATTCAGATTTCCATCGGGATCGGTGGCCGAGCCGATAAAATCGATCACTTCGCCCGCCCTGAACTTATCGCCGTCGGCCGGGCTGACAATATTGATGACGGGACGCTGCCCCGCCTGAATGTTCAACAGCGGTGAAATCACCGAACGATCGCCATCGGAAACCTGCACATAGGCATTGAACGATCCTTCGGTTCCATAGACGTAATTGACCGACTGGCCCTGCCCGGTGTCGCCAT
>JBMOPR010000136.1:0-3609 GCA_049323075.1 Pseudomonadota bacterium | reverse complement strand
CGCCCTGCGCCAGTTCGAAACGCCCGGGCCGGCTGGTGATGGCGCCGGTAAAGGCGCCCTTCTCATGACCGAACAGCTCGCTTTCCAGCAACTCCTGCGGAATCGCGCCGCAATTCACCGGCACGAACGGCTTGTGACGACGGTGGGAATGGTAGTGCAGATTGCGCGACACCACTTCCTTGCCCGTGCCGGATTCACCGGTGATCAGCACACTGACATCCTTGTCGGCCACCTGCGCCATCAACTCGCGCACTTTCACCACGGAGCGGCTGGTGCCTACCAGGCTGCGGAACAACTGCGCCTCGCGACGGTGGGCCCTGACGGGATCCGACGAGACCTGATCCCGATACACCTGGGCACGGTGCAACGTATCCATCATCTTGGTATAAAGCGGAGGTGTCTCAATCTGGGCTATCACAGCGCGCGCAACGTCGTCGTCAGCATCGGTCGGCAGCTCGGTACCATTCATAAGCACAATGGGCAACGTGGGTTCCCACTCGAGCAGGGACTTGGCCAGTTTCACCACGCCTGGCACATCACCCAGAAAAGCACAGGAAAAATGCGCGCCCGGCTCCTCGCCCACCACTGCTTTCCAGTCGGTGGAAGCGGCAGCGAACGTCGCTTCGCCCACGAAATCCAGAACGACTTTCATGTCATGGCGACGGCTGGCGTTATCATCGATCAACAGGACTTGTACTTCTCGCCACATGCTGTTCTCAGTATTGGCGGGCTCCCGCCACTCTCCGTTCATGTTCGAATTTTGACGCCGGTTGTTATGCGTAATACTCAGTAAAGGCAACGATCCCCTGATTGGTCAAATTAATGGCGTGAATATTTTGACCAATTCGAGTCAGCTTTGGCATATCCGTCAAGCCAAAGCGGTTTTTCCGTCTGGACAGCGGACAAAGCTCATCTACTTTTATATATGTAGCGCAACTTCTGAACCGTTCGTTATATACGGAAATGCAGCCATCATGAGTTACAAGGGCATCATACTGGCAGGAGGCACCGGTACCCGCCTGCATCCTCTTACCTGCAGCGTCAGCAAGCAGCTGATGCCTGTGTATGACAAGCCCATGATTTACTATCCGGTCTCCACCCTGATGATGGCCAGAATCCGCGACGTGCTGATTATCACCACGCCGCGCGATCGTGAAGCCTTCGAACATTTGCTGGGAGACGGCAAGCAGTGGGGCATGTCCTTCCAGTATGCCGAACAGCCGTCGCCGGACGGTCTGGCGCAGGCATTCCTGATCGGTGAATCCTTTCTGGCCGGCAGCAACGCGTGCCTGGTGCTGGGTGACAATGTTTTCTACGGCTCGGGCCTGCCGATGGTGTTGCAGAACGCCACCCGGCGCACCCACGGCGCCACCGTGTTTGGCTACTATGTGCGAGATCCACAGCGTTACGGCGTGGTGGCCTTCGACCGCCAGGGCAATGTCACCAGCATCGAAGAAAAGCCTGCGCAGCCCAAATCGTCCTACGCCATCACCGGCATCTATTTTTTTGACCAGGACGTGGTGGACATAGCACGCACCGTCAAGCCCTCGCCCCGGGGCGAGCTGGACATCACCGATGTCATCAACGCCTATCTGCAGCGTGGCGATCTGAATGTGGAATTGTTTGGGCGCGGCACCGCCTGGCTCGATACCGGTACTCACGATGCGCTGCTGGATGCCGGCAATTTCATCAAGCTGATCGAGGACCGGCAGTCGTTGAAAATCTGCTGCCCGGAGGAAATCAGCTATCTGATGGGATACATCGATGACAACCAGCTGGAACGCCTGATTGCGCCGCTGCAAAAGAGCGGCTACGGGCAATACCTGCAACGCATACTGGACGAAAACCGCCGCTTTTCAGCGAATTAGGGGAAGCAACCGGAATGCCATCGGACACAAGGGGAGCCAAATGGTAGACATCGTAATGTTCGGCAGTGGCCAGTTTGCGGAAGTGGCCGTCGCCTATCTGGAGCGCGACACGAAGCACAATATCGTGGCATTTACCCTCGACCAGGAATACATCGAAGAGCCTACGTTCCAGGGCAAGCCGGTAGTGCCATTCGAAACGCTGGAGGAACACTACCCGCCGGATCGCGTTGAACTGTTCCTGCCGCTCAGCTACAAAAAAATGAACCGTTACCGCGAAGAGCACTACCTCAACGCCAAGGCGCGCGGCTACCGGTTCATCACCTATGTGTCGCCCCACGCCCGCATTCACAGCCACACCAGGATTGGTGAGAACTGCATGATCCTGGACGACAACGTCATTCAGCCCTACGTGGAGATTGGCAACAACTGCATCCTGTGGTCGGGCAATCACATCGGTCATCACACCAAAATCCGCGACAATGTATTTATTGCATCGCACGCGGTGGTGTCTGGCGCCGTGGAGATCGGCAACAACTGCTTTCTTGGCGTGAACTGCACGATTCGCGACAACATCAAGATTGCACCTTACTGTCTGATTGGCGCAGGCGCAGTCATTCTCAAGTCCACCAGGGAAAAACAGGTGTTCATCGGACCGAAATCAGAGGCCGCCGACATCAGCACCGACGACCTGAAAAATATCTGAGGAAAAAACCATGCGTGGCAAGGAATATACACCCGGCGATTTCGAAAGCACCAAGCACGACAACCTGCGCCCCCAGTTCTATGAAGGCATGAACACCATCAAGACGCTGGGTTATGAAACCGAAGATTTCATTCACCATTTTCCGTGCTTTACCGGCCACCTCACCCTTGCCCGCTTCATTTCCTTCTATGAAAGCTACCGCCAGACCCTGGGGCTGGCGGGCCATATCGCCGAGATCGGCATGTTTCGCGGCGCAGTCTCATTCTTCTTCGCCAAGCTGATAAAGCACTTTGAGCCCTATGCCATGACCCAGGTGCATGGCTTCGACTGGTTCCAGGGCAACCAGCCCACCGAGGCCGACAAAAACATTACGCCCGGCGGCTACACCGAATCCTATGAGCGGGTTAAAAAACTGGTGGAATGCCAGGGTCTGGACAACATCCTGAAGGTGCACAAGCTGGACGTCACCCAGGAGCTTGAGGGATTTTTTGAAAAATACAGCCACCTGCAATTCAAGATTGTGTTCCTGGATGCGGGCCAGCATGAAATCGTCAGCGCAGTGCTGCCCTACTTCTGGGAGCGCCTGAACAAGGGTGGCATGATGATACTGGACCAGTACAACTTCGATGTTGCGCCGGGCGAGACGCGAGCGGTGCGGGAGTTCTTTGGCAATGTTCAGGTGAGGACTTTTCCGAATGGATGGATGCCGACGGGGTATGTTGTAAAGGAGTAGAAATTGCAAAACAACATATATTAAATATTCAAATGCTATATGCTTTTGAATATTTAGTGCTTACCATTGCGCTCAAAAAATCCATTCAACCCCTCCTCTCAACGCAAAACAATACCATGTTTTATTCGATACGTTTTAGCGTGAAAAGTTCCACGTAAATAGCATATTCATTCATCTATACTAAAAACGCCGTCCAGACAATTGCTGCTCGGCGTTTCACTAAACTCACATATATTACCAACACAAGGATGACTAACATGAAAAGAATAGTTGGCCAACTCATCTTGGCTATCACTGTCCTTTCA
>JBMOPR010000135.1:0-3615 GCA_049323075.1 Pseudomonadota bacterium | reverse complement strand
GAACGCTGCGACTTCCTCGATGCTGTGCTGGCCCGGCGTGGCCACCTGCTGTATCTGCTGGGTGGGGGCAGGGCGCTGCTCACCGATCACCAGCGCTTCGGCCATTTCGATGTTCGCGGCGTAATTGCTGCTGTCGCTGAAGGCGATATCGTCTTCACCGGATTGCGCCAGCACGTGGAATTCGTGGGAGCTGTTGCCGCCGATGCTGCCGGTGTCAGCCAGTACGGCGCGGAAATCCAGGCCCAGGCGGGTGAAGATGCGGGTATAGGCGTCGTACATGGCATCGTAGGTTTTTTGCAGCGACGCTGCGTCCATGTGGAAGGAATAGGCGTCCTTCATGATGAACTCGCGCGAACGCATCACGCCGAAGCGCGGACGGATCTCGTCGCGGAATTTGGTCTGGATCTGATAGAAATTGCAAGGCAGTTGCTTGTAGCTCTGGATGTTGCTGCGCACCATGTCGGTGATGACTTCCTCGTGGGTGGGGCCAAGCACGAAGTCGCGATCATGACGGTCCTTGAAACGCAGCAGTTCCGGACCATAGGCGTTGAAGCGGCCGGATTCTTCCCACAGTTCTGCCGGCTGCACCACTGGCATCAGCACTTCCTGGGCGCCGGCGCGGTTCATTTCCTCGCGTACCACCTGTTCCACCTTGCGCAGTACCCGCAGGCCTGTCGGCAGCCAGGTATAAAGGCCAGTCGCCAGCTTGCGGATCATGCCCGCCCGCAGCATCAACTGGTGACTGATGACTTCCGCGTCAGACGGTGTTTCGCGCAGGGTGGCTAGCAGGAACTCAGTGGCTTTCATGGAAATGGTCAACCTCGGTGAGAGCGTGGGCAGGGGATGCCGGAAAATTTGCCCGATTTTACGGGCTATCGTGGCGCTTCACAATCAAGCGGCGGGCGCCCCGGCGAAATCAGGGTGGGCCAACGGCGCCGGTCATGCTATTTATAAAGGCATGCGATTTATGGAAGACGGGTTGGGAAACCTGTCAGGAGTGCGATGGGATGACTACACAGAAGTTGCAGGGTGCCGCCCCGGCGGGCAATGTCGACGGTGAAATGCTCAGTGTCATTTCCGGGGACGGCGTATTGAACCGGCTCACGCTTTATCGCGCTGCCCAGGATCGCGCAGTGCTGCTGTGCATGCCGGCAATGGGGGTGCGGGCGTCGTTCTACCGGCCACTGGCGGTGCAGCTGGCACTGGCGGGCTGGCATGTCGTGACGGCGGACCTGCGCGGAGTCGGTGAGAGCGGCGTGCGGGTCAAGCAAGGTGCCCGCTTTGGCTATCGCGAGATGCTGGAGCAGGACTGGCCGGCAAATCTGGCGGTCGTGCGCGAGCATTTTCCGGGTCTGCCGGTGTATTTGCTGGGCCATTCCCTGGGCGGGCAGCTCAATGCGTTATTCGCGGCACAAAATCCGGGTGCGGTGGCGGGGTTGATTTTTTCTGCCTGTGGTTCGGTGTACTTTCGCGGCTGGTCATTTCCGGCTTCGCTGAAAATTCTGGGTCAGTCGCAGCTGATCCGCGGCATTACGGAAATCGTCGGATACCTGCCCGGGGACAAGGTGGGTTTTGGCGGATTTGAGGCGAAGGGGCTGGTCCGCGATTGGGCCAACGTCGCGCTCACAGGGCGCTATCGACCGGCAGGATCGGAATTTGACTACGAGGCGGCACTGGAAAAACTGCAATTGCCGGTGCTGGCATTGTCCTACACTGACGATGCATTTGCGCCGGTCAGCGCCACCCGCTGGCTGCTGGCAAAAATGCCCAGGGCCCAGGCCACACACCTGACGCTGTCTCCGTCAGATCTGGGTGCGAGTGTGATCGGTCATAATGGCTGGGTTAAAAATAATGTCAGGGTGGTGCAGCAGATCGCGGACTGGCTGGCGCCGCTGACGGGCGTCCAGTAAGTGCCAATAAAAACGGGGGCCGCAGCCCCCGTTTTCACATTGCCCGTGTGAATGGCAATCAGCTGTTGACCATCTCTTTCAGCTTGGCCAGGGCAACCGCTTTTACTTTGCGGCTGGCGGGCTTGGCTTTGAACGTGGTTTCTTCGCCAGTGAAGGGGTTGATGCCCTTGCGTGCCTTGGTGGCAGGCTTGTCGATCACTTTCAGCTTCAGCAGGCCGGGAACGGTGAACTGGCCAGCGCCCTTTTTCTTCACGTGAGCTTCAATCAGGGAAGACAGCTCGTCGAAAACAGCCTGAACTTGCTTGCGGGAAAGCTGGGTTGCGTCGGCGATGGTGGTCATGATCTGGGACTTGGTCATCGCTTCAGTAACGGTGGTGATTTTTTTCGGCGCAGCAGCAGCCTTGGGAGCAGCAGCTTTCTTGGCGGGCGCTTTTTTCGCTGCAGGTTTTTTGGCAGCGGGCTTTTTGGCAGCAGGTTTTGCGGTGGCTTTCTTCTTTGCAGGCATGATTGCTTCCTTTATTTCTAGTTATCGCCCGGCGACTTTTGTCATTCCACCGCTGTTTTTCCGCGGTGGATTACGCCAGCCGGCCCGGACAGTCGCGGGTAATTATTGATCCTAATATTGGCGCCCGCAAGTGATAAAACGCGATTTTTCCCGGTTTTTTCGAGGTTTACTGCAAAAAAATTGAAAATCAGGCCTGATTTTGCAGTCTGCGCGCCACCTCGTTGAAGACTTCGACCCATTCCGCGTCGAAATGTGAGCCTGAACAGCGGTTGATTTCCAGCACCGCACGCACCAGCGGGCGCTTGATCGCAGCGCTGTATGCGCGTTCGTGCGTGCAGGCGTCGAACGTGTCTGCGATCGCCAGGATTTTCGCGCCGGGGCAGATGGCGGCACCTTTCAATCCGGCGGGATAACCCTGGCCATCCTCCCGTTCGTGATGTTCCTTCACGATCAGCCCGGCTTGCTCCCAATGTTTCAGTGAAGCTATCAGCTGCGTCGCGACCAGCGGATGCTGACGCACAGCCTCCAGGTCCGCCGCCGACAATGCGCCGGTCTTGTGCAGGATGCTGATAGGCAGAAAGGCCATGCCGAGATCGTGCAGAAATACTGCCACCGCCAGCTGATCCGGTTCCACCGGTTCGCCTGCATGCCGGTTCATGGCCAGCGCCAGTTGCAGCAGGCGGGCGTTGCGTCCCTTCCAGTAGTGGGAGCGTTCCTCCAGCGGCTGTATTAAATGTTGCAGGAAACGAATGTCGTCACCCAGGGGGATGCCGAAGCGCTGCAGGATTTCGTTCTCCTCCGGCTGCAGTGCCAGCGGTGCAGGTTGTTCGGGGCGTGGGGCGGCGACGGGTTCGATCAGAATCGTCGGGTCCATCTGTGCCAGCACGGCGCGCACCACGGCCGGCCGGTCTGTCAGGCTCACTTCCGCCACCCGGCTGATCTGCTGGCACAGCTGGTTCAGCGCAAGCTCGTCCAGTGGCAGCGGCTGTTGCGCCATCCGCGCTTCCACCATCTGCTTGGTTTTGTCCATCGCCAGCATGATCACGTCACTGAGGGATGCGTCGTAGGTCAGGCTGTGTTTGCGCACTGCATCCAGCACATCCTCCACGCTCTGGATCAGAGGCGTCAGATCCTTCAGCCCCACGTAGACCAGATTGCCCTTGATGGTGTGCACCGAGCGGAACAGGGTATTGAGCAGCT
>JBMOPR010000134.1:0-3615 GCA_049323075.1 Pseudomonadota bacterium | reverse complement strand
ACCTGCGTTCATCCATCATTGCCGCCGGCATGGACCCGGACAATCTGCCGGAATCCGATCCCACTGCGATGAATTTCGGCTCCGGCGGCAACACCAAGGCCAAGGCCTGGAAAGATATCTGGGGTTCAGGCCAGGGCATTGGCGCCATCAAGGAAGTCAGTACTGTCGCCGACTATGTGCAACGCCTGCGTGCGGAATACCAGGCGGCGAAACAACGTATCTGCGCCGGTTGACGGCAAAACGTCGCGGCGCAACGTGGAATCAGGCCGGCAGCGGACTGATTCCACGCACACTCAGATCCTGCAGCACATCCCGCAGGGTTTCCTCCACCGGGCGGAAGTCCAGCCCCAGTTCCTGCCGGCTTTTGGCCGGATCGAAACGGGTTCTGCCTTCCTCGCTTTTCAGAATCCTGATTGAACCCAGGCTGATCAGAATGGGTTTGCGCGTGATCAGCGCATAGACTTCGCTCAGCAACGCGATGGTGAAGACCAATGCGTAGGGGATGCTGCGGGTGGGGCCTTGCTGGCCGGATACTGCAGTCAGCTTTTCCACCAGTTGACGCATGTTCATGTCGCGCCCGGCGGCCAGATAGCGTTCGCCATTGCGGCCGATGCGGGCGGCCTGGAATTCGGCAAAGGCCACGTCGCGGGCGTCCACCACGCTGAAGGAACCGGGCGGGATGCCGGGCAGTTTCCGCTGCAGAAAATCCTGTACCAGCTGGCCGGAGGACGTGGGACCAATATCGCCCGGCCCAAACATCCAGCCCGGCAGCACGAAGGTGATGTGCATGTCCGGATGCGCTTTCATGAAATCGCGCACGGCATTTTCAGACAGGATCTTGCTCTTGTAATAGTCGTCCGCTTCCTCGATGTTGCGGTCCATGGTTTCGTTGATCAGGGAACCTTTCGGCCCTGTTAGCACGGCCACGCTGGAGGTGTGCACCACGCGCCGGATGCCGGCGTCCCGCGCGGCTGCCAGCAGCTTCTGTGTGCCCACCACGTTGGTCTGGTAAAGCTCGTCCCAGTGCTTGCCGCCCTTGAAGCTGTCGCGGAAAAAAGCAGCGGTGTGAAACAGCACATCGACGTCCTTCAGGTGCTCGCGGAAGGCATCCACGTTGTTCATGTCGCCCACCACGATTTCGACCCTGAGTCCTGCAAACTGCGTCCGGGCTTTCTCCGCCGAGCGGGCCAGTGCCTTGACGCGGATTCCCTTATCCAGCAGCAGCCGTACCAGATTGTTCCCCAGCAGGCCGGTGCTTCCGGTGACAAATGCGGATTTGAATTCGTACATGGCGTCACTCCCTGTGCGCATGAATTGGACGGAATTGCAGTGGTTGGTTATCGGTCCTCGACGAACATTGTACTGAATGGTCTATCAATAACAAGCGCATGTTTCTGCAGCCCGAAAGTGTGCATTGCTGCCTTTCATGGGGATACTGATTATGCGTTGAACGGGGGAGATATCGAGCGGGATGCGCAGGGTCTTTCTGTGCGGCAATATCAGCGCCGGAAAAGTTGGTCGTTACGATTGCCAATACGATGGCAAGCCTGCCGCGCTTGTGCGGCATTTGTGTTTTCAATCTGGTGGGACTGTGCGGATGTGAATGTGCCGGGTTATGGTTCCCGCACAGTGGTGGCAGAGGGATTCGGGCAGCATGGGCGTTGTTTGTAGCAACAATCTGCTTGATCTGGCCGGGAGCGGCCCGTTAGGCAATTGCTCAATAATTGTCGGTAAATTGCGGCCACTTTTGTTGAAGATGGCTACCCTTCAAGAGTTTTTTGTTTTGCGGTGTTGTCCTCCCATTTACCCCGTGCAAATTATCGTAGTAGCCTGTTTCAGAGGCTGAGTTTCCTGCTCGTTGCCTCGGGTGTGCGCGAGCATAAATCAAAAAAAGACGAAGTCTTGCAAGAACACACCTGACATGGATTTGTGCTGACAGTGACGTTGCCATGAAATCTGTAAAAATCCTGAATAAAAGCCGCTGTTTTCCTTTTGGGCCAAGCCAGTACTTAACATTGCCTCGCCGGGTTGCGATCCAATCCCGGTGCGGAAGCGTGCTTGTCCGATGCTGTTCGGAAATGCTGTAAAAATTTCACTGAGCTAGAAAAACAACAACACTCATCAATGAAATAGCAGTTTCCAACACGACGGGGAAGTGAGATGAATACACTGTATCCGCATTTGTTCCGGCCGATCAAACTGGGTCATCTGGAGCTGAGAAATCGCGTCATCATGGGTTCAATGCACACCAATCTGGAGGAGGCCAGCGGCGGCTGGGAACGTTTGCGCGCATATTATCTTGAGCGGGTAAAAGGGGGCGTCGGACTGATTGTGTCCGGTGGCGTGGGACCGAATAAAAGCGCGCCCAATGTGCAGGGCGGAACCCTGCTGACCAACGCCGAGCATGTCAAGTTGCATCTTCCTCTGACTCAGGCCGTTCACGAGGCCGGTGGTTATATCTGCCTGCAGTTGTTGCACACGGGCCGGTATGCGTTTGGCACTCATCTGGTGGCGCCATCAGCAATCATGGCTCCCATCAACCCCATTCCACCCTATGAACTGACCGGCGCGGAAGTCAAACAGCAGATCATCGATTTTGTGCGCTCTGCGATGCTGGCTATGACGGCGTGGAAGTCATGGGGTCGGAAGGTTATCTGATTAACCAGTTCATTTCGCGCCACACCAATCATCGTACGGATGAATGGGGCGGCAGTTATGAAAACCGGATCAAATTTGTGGTGACGATTGTCAAAATGATCCGCAAATCGGTGGGTCCTGATTTTCTGATCATCTATCGGTTGTCGATGCTGGACCTGATTGAAGGTGGTTCCAGTTTTGAAGAAATCGTGCAGCTGGCTGTGGCGATTGAAAAGGCCGGGGCCAATGTGATCAATACTGGCATCGGTTGGCACGAATCCCGGATTCCCACCATTGCCGGCATGGTGCCCAGGGGCGCTTTTTCCTGGGTGACCGAGAAACTGCGCAATCATGTCAATCTGCCGCTGGTGGCCACCAACCGCATCAATACGCCGGAAATTGCCGAGGAGATACTGGCCCGTGGCGAAGCGGATCTGGTGTCACTGGCGCGACCGTTTCTGGCAGACCCGGAATTTTTGCTGAAAGCGGAGCAGGGGCGCAGCGAGGACATCAATACCTGCATCGGTTGCAACCAGGCCTGTCTGGATCATGTGTTCAACCTGAAGATTGCGACCTGCATGGTCAATCCGCGGGCCTGTAACGAAACCGAGCTGAATTATCTGCCGGCAACGAATAAAAAGCGCATCGCTGTTGTAGGTGCAGGGCCATCCGGCCTTGCGTGCGCCACCATCGCTGCGCTACGTGGTCACCAGGTTACGCTGTTTGAATCCGGTGACAGAATCGGTGGTCAGTTCAATCTGGCCATGCGGATTCCGGGCAAGCAGGAATTCAGTGAAACCCTGCGTTATTTCAGTCGTGAAATTGAACGTTACGGCGTAGAGCTGAAATTGAATCACGCCGTTACCGCTACGACACTGCAATCTGCTGGCTTCGATCATGTGGTGGTGGCTACCGGTGTGCGGCCAAAATCCCCCCTGATACCCGGCATCGAGAACCCAATAGTGATGAGCTATCTGG
>JBMOPR010000133.1:0-3620 GCA_049323075.1 Pseudomonadota bacterium | reverse complement strand
GCGCAGAAAGCCGGTCGCGAATCACGCGGCCACCGCTTCCATCATCCCGAGTCCGTGCGTATTTCCTCGCCCGCCGCGTATCTGGAAGACCTGCGCGCCGGCTGGGTGATCGCCGATTTTTCCGAACGCCGCGCGCAGATCCTGCAAAAGGTGAATGCACTGGCCGCGCAGGAGCAGGGCCGTGCCATCGTGCCCGATGCGCTGCTGGACGAAGTCACTGCACTGGTGGAATGGCCGGTGCCGCTGGTGTGCTCGTTCGAGCAACGCTTTCTCGCCGTGCCGCAGGAAGCGCTGATCTCCACCATGCAGGACAACCAGAAATATTTCTGCCTGCTGGACGCAAACGGCAAGCTGAAGAACCGCTTCATCACCGTCGCCAATATTGAAAGTTCCGCACCGCAGCATATTGTTGCCGGCAACGAAAAAGTGGTGCGCCCACGCCTCACCGACGCCGAATTCTTTTTCAATCAGGACAAAAAATCCAAACTGGAACATCGCAACGAGCGCCTGAAGTCCGTGGTGTTCCAGGCGGAGCTGGGCACCCAGTTTGAGAAGGCCGAGCGCACTTCCAAGCTCGCTGGCTTTATTGCCCAACAGATTGGCGGCGACATTAAAAATGCCGAACGCGCCGGTCTGCTTTGCAAATGCGATCTAGCCACGGAAATGGTCGGTGAATTCCCCGAGCTGCAGGGCATCATGGGCACCTACTACGCCCGTCACGACGGCGAAGCGGACGACGTTGCGCTGGCCCTGAACGAACAATACCAGCCGCGCTTTTCCGGCGACGTTTTGCCGCAAACCAGGACTGGACAGGCCGTGGCGATTGCCGACAAGATCGACTCCCTCGTGGGCATTCTCGGCATCGGCAAACATCCCACCGGCGACCGCGATCCTTTCGGCCTGCGCCGTGCCGCCCTGGGCGTGCTGCGTATCATCGTTGGCCGGGAACTGGATCTGGATCTGGTGCAACTGGCCAGACAATCCATAGCGCTGTTCGGTACCCGACTCACCAACGGCAATGTGGAAGCCGATTTCCTCGCCTTCATGAACGGCCGTTATCAAAGCTGGTTCCACGAGGAGGGCATCAGCGTCGATATCGTCAAGTCGGTGCAGGCGGTTAATCCCACCCGGCCCCTGGATTTCTGGCGTCGCGCCGAAGCGGTGCGTATCTTCAAGGCCCAGCCGGAATCCGCCGCCCTGGCCGCTGCCAACAAGCGGGTGGGCAATATCCTCGCCAAACGCGACAGCAAGGACCCGTTGCCGTCTCTGAATCCCGCCCTGCTGCAACAAGGCGAAGAACAGGCGCTGGCACAGGCCGTAAGCGCGGCGCAGTTATCCGCCGCCAGTGGCGACTACGAAAGCCGGCTGCTGGCACTGGCCGCACTCAAGGAACCGGTGGACGCCTTCTTCGACAGGGTCATGGTGAACGTCGAGGATGCCGCCGTGCGGAACAACCGGCTCGCGCTGCTGGCACAATTGCAGCAACTTTTCCTCGCCATTGCCGACATTGGCGAGCTGCAATGAGAAAGAGTGCGGGTGGGGCCGGGAGCTGTTTGACCTGGTCCGGAGATGCCCGCACACTGCTCGGAACCTTGGATTAATCGCGCGTGATCAGCGGGTTTGCGCGCTAAGTGGGACTCGATGAATATACTGCGCGGATTGCTGTTCAACGTTCTGTACGCCACCAGCGTGATCCTGTTCAGTATCCCGGCCCTGTTGATTGCTCCCCTGCTAGACTATCCGACTCGGCTGCGCTATCTGACAGCGCTTCCAAGGCTGATTCAGCGTTTGTTAGCGCTTACTTGCGGAATTACCTACCGTATAGAGGGCCAGGAAAACATTCCTCCCACGCCATTCGTTCTGGTGAGTAATCACCAGAGTACGTGGGAGACGCTGGTGCTGGCCTACGTTTTCGCACCCATTACGGCCGTGTTGAAAAAGGAACTCACCTACATTCCGTTTTTTGGCTGGCTACTGCACCTGGGGCGGCCCATCGTCATCGATCGCAGTCGCAAGCAGAGCGCACTCAAGGAGATCCTGCGGCAGGGTCAGCAACGGTTGAGCGCCGGTGTGTCCGTCGTGATCTTCCCCGAAGGTACCCGGGTACCTGTTTCTGAAACCCGTCCCCACATGCCCGGCGGCGCCATGCTGGCCTGCAAGGCGGGCGTTCCCGTGCTGCCAGTTGTCCACAATGCGGGTCTGTTCTGGCCCGCCCATCGGCTGGGCAAGAATCCCGGCCAGATCACCATTCGTATCGGATCTCCGATTCCCACCGAAGGGCGTTCCCCCAAGGAACTCAATCAGCAGCTTGAGCAGTGGATCAACGAGCAGAAGCAATTGCTCCCGAACTGAATATCGCGCTTGAATTCACCAGTATTCAATGAGTTAGATTGACAGTAGCCACGCGCCTTGCCGAAGTTTGCGCTTACTCACTTTTTATTATTCGTTTCTGCAGCCCCTTGTTTCCAGTGATGCTGACAGGCGGAACCGCCTGAAGATTTGGAGGGCGCCACCCAGTGTTTAATTGTGGATAACTGTCGAGCGCCATCCACGTCCGCTCACATTGTCCCCAGTTTTATCCACAAGCAAAAACCCCCGGTTTCTGATCCGTGTGGACGGATGGAAACCGGGGGTTTAGGGCAGATCGTCCTGGCGTGAATCGTAGTGGTTTACACGTCCAGATTCGATACGTTCAGTGCATTGGCTTCGATGAATTCGCGACGGGGTTCCACCTGATCTCCCATCAGACAGGTGAAGATCTGGTCCGCCGCAATCGCGTCCTCAATGTTCACCCGCAGCATGCGGCGCGTATTGGGGTCCATCGTGGTTTCCCACAGCTGGTCAGGGTTCATCTCGCCCAGTCCCTTGTAACGCTGAATGCTGTGCCCCTTGCGGGATTCCGCCATCAGCCACTCCAGTGCGTCCTTGAAATCCCATATCGGCCGGGTGCGCTCGCCCCGGCGAATATAGGCGCCTTCTTCAAGCAATCCCTGCAACCGGCCACCCAACGCCACAATGGAGTTGTAATCCTCCGACAGGAAGAATTCGCGGGTAAAGCTGTATTCATGGGGCACACCGTGGGCGATATGCAGTACTTTCGGCAACGAAAGGCGGCGTTCCTTGTCCTCCAGCACCGATACCTCATAGCGCTCCGATGTGGGGCCTTTTTCTTGCAGACGTTTGCCCAGCTTGCCTGCCCAGGCCTGCATGTCAGCGTCCAGCTTGAGATCGTCTTCCTTGACAGGGGGGAGATAGATCAACTGCTCCAAAACGAAGGGGGGATACAGCCGCGACAGGCGGTCAAAGCGATGGAAGACCTGGCGGTAGGCCGTAACCAGTTCCTCCAGGGCCAAACCGGATATGCCCGGTGCTTGCGCGTTCACATGCAGGCTGGCTTCTTCCAGCGCGGCCTGGGTCAGGTACGCGTCCAGGGCGGCATCATCCTTCAGATACTGCTCCTGCTTGCCTTTCTTGATCTTGTAAAGCGGTGGCTGCGCGATATAGACATAGCCTCGCTCGATGATCTGGGGCATCTGGCGAAAGAAGAACGTGAGCAGCAGGGTCCGGATGTGGCTACCGTCCACATCAGCGTCCGTCATGATGATAATGTGATGGTAGCG
>JBMOPR010000132.1:0-3631 GCA_049323075.1 Pseudomonadota bacterium | reverse complement strand
CGGTGGCTGGCTTTTTCGGCCGCCGCCGTTACAGCGTGGACAGCCGCGACATTTACGGCAACCTGATCGAGCTGAATGATTTCGCCAAGGCGAAAATCCGCTTCGGTGGCGACGCTGATCTGGCACGCGGTGGCAAGGAACCGGATTCCGATGTGCAGATCGTGTCGCTGTTCAACGCGCCGGTGAAACTGGATGACAAGGGCAAGGCGCAGGTCGATCTGCCGATTCCCTATTTCAACGGCAAGGTGCGGGTGATGGCGCTGGCGTTCGGTGAATCGAAATTCGCCAGTGCCGAACAGGAAACCACCATCGCCGCACCGCTGGTGACGGATCTGGGTCTGCCGCGTTTCCTGGCGCTGGGCGATACCGCCACTGCCGCGTTCGATCTGCACAACATGACCGGCATGGCGCAGAACCTGAAAGTGGAAATCAGCACTGGCGCTGGATTGGAAACGTCAGTGGTGGAAAAAACCGCGGCACTGGAGGCCGATCGCAAAACCACACTGCCGTTCACCATCAAGGGTGACAACCTGCAGCAGGGCAGCGTGAAAATCCGCGTGGCGGGAGAAGGTTTCACCGCCATCGAACGGGAATGGAAGATCGGTTTGCGTCCGGCCTATCCGGCGGAAATCCGCATGGCCAATGCGATCCTGGACCCGGGTGCGGAATTTGTCGTGCCATCAACGCTGTTCAAGGATCTGCACGGCGCCACGGCGGAAATGTTGCTGTCGGTGGGCAACAGGGCCAACCTGAATCTGCCCGTGCACATCCGCGATCTGCTGCATTATCCCTACGGATGTCTGGAGCAGACCAGCAGCAGCGCCTATCCGTATGCGCTGGCCACCGAGCAGAACCAGGCCCGCTTCAACATGACGCCGGTGACCGCGCAGCAGCGCGCCGAACGCATCGATGTGGCACTGACGCGCATTGCCGGCATGCAGGCCAGCAACGGTGGTTTCGGTTTGTGGGACGACACGTCGCCGGAAGAACACTGGCTCACCGTGTATGTCACCGACTTCATGCTCAACGTGCAGGAGCAGGGCTTTTCCGTGCCGCCGGCGATGCTGGAAAAAGCGCTGAACCGGCTCACCGAATATGTGAACCGCACTGGCAGCCTGTTCGAGCAGCGCTACACCGACGACATGGATCACTATCGCTTCTCCTACAAGGCCTATGCCGGTTACGTGCTGGCGCGGCTGAACAAGGCGCCGCTGGCCTCGCTGCGCACCCTGCACGACCAGTTCCGCAGCCAGAGCGAATCCGGTTTGCCGCTGCTGCATCTGGGCATTGCGCTGCAGCTGGCGGGGGATCAGTCCCGCGCCGATGCCGCCATCAACGAGGCGCTGGTGAAGGTGCGCAGTGAAAAGAATTATCTGGCGGATTACGGCAGCCCGGTGCGCGACCAGGCCATGATGATTTACCTGCTGCTGAAGCACCAGATTCACACCGAGCATGCGCTGACCCTGAGTTACAGCCTGGCCGATGATCTTAAGCAGGCGCAGTGGCTGAGCACGCAGGAACGCAACGCGCTGTTCATGGCCGGCGTGATGCTGGAATCCACCACCGGCGAAAACTGGATGGCGAAATTGCGGGTGGGCGATGCGGATGAACTGCTGACGCAATCCGGCAATGCCTATCGCAAGTTCGAGGGCGACACCTTGCAGAAATCCATTCAGATTGCCAACACCGGTAACGGTCGCCTGTTTGCGTCGGCACAGGTGTCGGGCTATCCGCTCACCAAACCCACGCCGGTGGAAGACCAGGGCTATCGCATCCGGCGCCAGTATTTCTCGCCGGAAGGCAAAGCGATGCAGCTGAGTCAGGTGCGCGGCGGCGATCTGGTGCTGGTGCATCTGGAAGTGGATTCCGACACCATCGCGCCGGAATCCCTGATCGTGGACATGCTGCCCGCCGGTTTCGAACTGGAAAACCAGAATCTGGAGCATGCAGTGAAGCTGACGGATTTCCGCATCGACGGCAAAACCCTGCAGGAATTGCAGGGCTACGCCAAGGTGATGCACCAGGAATACCGCGATGACCGTTACGTGGCAGCGCTGGATGTGCGCTGGGATCGCGGCCACCTGTTCTACCTGATGCGGGCGGTGACACCGGGCGATTACCGCGTGCCGCCACCCTATGTGGAGGACATGTACCGGGCGCAGCGCCGTGGCGTGGGCATGACTACCGACAGCGTGAAAGTGTTGCCGCGCTAAACAGTAAAGCGCAATTGCAGTGGCAGGATGGGATTGAACGTGCAGACGAACCCGCAGGACAACGCAACAACGCTGACACAGCGGCCGAATTTTTCAACGGCCGCTGCAGGCAGGTTTGTGCGGCGTGTGGTGCCCGCGTTGTTTGGCAATCGCTGGCGTCAGGTCGCATCCTGCTGTGCATTGTTGCTGGCGTTGCTGTTTATCCTCGACAAAACCTTTCCGTTGAATCTGCCCGGTGATGACGCCCTGTTCGCCCGCGTTGTCACCGACAGCAGCGGGCGTCCGCTGCGGGTGTTTCCCGACCGCAAGGGGGTGTGGCGCTATGCCATCAGGCTCGATGAAGTGTCACCGCTGTATGTGGAAGCGCTGCTGAATTATGAAGACCGCGCGTTCTGGCAACACCCCGGCATCAATCCGCTGGCGATGCTGCGGGCATTGTTGCAGGCCACGCTGAACGGTCATGTGGTATCCGGCGGCTCCACCATCAGCATGCAGGTGGCGCGGCTGCTGCACCCGCATGCGCGCACGGTGCCGGGCAAGGGCTACCAGATGCTGCGGGCACTGCAGCTGGAATGGCATTTGAGCAAGCGGGAAATATTGCAGCTGTATCTGAACATCGCGCCGTTCGGTGGCACGGTGGAAGGCGTGCAGGCGGCGGCCTATGCCTATCTCGACAAGCCGGCCAGTGCGCTCACCCACGGTGAAGCGGCGCTGCTTGCTGTACTGCCACAATCGCCCACGCGCATTCGCCCGGACCGCAATCCCGAACGGGCGCAGGTGGCGCGGGACAAGGTGCTCGACCGCATGGAAAAACTCGGCGTGTGGGATGCGCGCACGGTGGCGGATGCGAAACAGGAAACCGTGTATGCCAGCAGCCTGCGTCCGCCGCAGAATGCGCCGTTGCTGGCCAGCACATTGGTGCAGCGTCATCGCGAATCCAGCGTGATTCGCAGCACCATCGACGGCGAGCTGCAGCGCAATCTGGAAGATTATGTGGCGCGCTATCGCAACGTGTTGCCGGCGCAAAGTTCGCTGGCGATCCTGGTGGTGGACAACAGCGACATGCGCGTGCGCGCCTATGTCGGCACGGCGGATTTCGGTAATCAGGACCGCTTTGGTTATCTCGACATGGTGCAGGCGGTGCGCTCGCCCGGCTCCACGCTGAAACCGTTTCTGTTTGCGATGGCGCTGGAGCAGGGCCTGATCCATTCCGAATCCCTGCTGTCCGATGCGCCGCGCAGTGGCAGCAGTTATCGGCCGGGGAATTTTTCCGGTGGCTTCAGTGGCCCGGTGTCGGCGGCGGATGCCTTGCAACGCTCGCTGAATATTCCTGCCGTGGATCTGCTGGAACAGCTGGGTCCGCAACAATTTGCTGCGCGTCTGCAGCAGGGTGGACTGAAGCTGACCATTCCCGGCGA
>JBMOPR010000131.1:0-3638 GCA_049323075.1 Pseudomonadota bacterium | reverse complement strand
GCGCGCTTGCTGTCGCTTCCGGCATGGTGACTGGCGCCATAAGGGGTGCCGCCGCCCTGGGTCTGCGACAGCGCTGCCTGGTCATAGGGAATGCCCGCACACACCATGCCGTGGTGCAGCAGCGGCAGCAGCATGCTCAGCAGTGTGGCTTCCTGGCCGCCGTGCAGGCTGCTGGTGGAGGTGAACACGCCGGCCGGCTTGTCGATCAGCGCGCCACTCATCCACAGTGAACCGGTGTTGTCGATAAAATGCTTCATCGGTGCCGCCATGTTGCCGAAGCGGGTGGGTGAGCCGAGGATCAGTCCGTCGCAGGATTTCAGATCGTCTGCCGTTGCGTAGATGGCGCCGTCTTCGGGAATGGACGGTGCTGCCACTTCTGTCACCGGTGTAACCGGCGGCACGGTGCGCAGGAAGGCTTCCGCGCCCGGGTGCTTTTCCACGCCACGGGCAATCCATTTCGCCATGTCCCGCACGTTGCCGGTACGGCTGTAATAAAGAATCAGAATGCGGGTCATCACAGAATCTCCAGTACCTGTTCCGGTGGCCGGCCAATGATGGCCTTGCTGCCATGCACCAGGATCGGCCTCTCAATCAGCCTGGGACAGCGCACCAGGGCATCGACCAGCTGATCGTCACTCAGGTCAGCGTTGTCCAGCCCCAGTTCCTTGTACTCGGCTTCTTTCTGCCGCATCAGCTCGCGCGGTTTCAGTTTGAGTTTTTTCAGCAGTGCCTTGAGCGTAGCCGCATCCGGCGGTGTTTCCAGATACAGCACGACATCCGGCTCGATGCCCTTGTCCCTGAGCAGTTGCAACGCTTCCCGCGATTTCGAACAGCGCGGATTGTGGTATAGGGTGGTCATGGGTTTCCTGTGGCTTCGCGGCGGTTTGCAGTGCCGGTGTAATGGCTTATTCTGTGTGAACGGTATTGTAATGGTTTAGCGCGCCGGAGCGAAACCGGCGCCGGCGCAATCACAGCTTATTCACGGCTCAATCACACAGGGAATTCCGGTGATCCAGTTCCAGGCGTTGCTGGACCGCTGCGCACGTCACCCGCGCATCGCGTTCATCGTCTATGTCGTCCAGTCCTTCTTCCGTCACGACTGCCCCCGTTCCGCAGCCTATCTGGCCTTCACCTCGCTGTTCGCGGTAGTGCCGATGATGACGGTGGTCTATTCCATCCTGGCCCTGGTTCCGCAGCTGAAAGGCATGGAAGCCACCATGCAGAGCTTCGTGTTCGAGCATTTCGTGCCCGCCACCGGCACCCAGCTGGAGGAATACCTGCAGAGCTTTGCCCAGCAGGCCGCCAATCTCACCAGCATCGGCGTGGCCATGCTGTTCGTGACCTCGGTGCTGATGCTGCGCAAGATCGAGACCTCGTTCAACACCATCTGGCACGTGGCGGAATCCCGCAAGGGCGTGAACGGCTTCCTGCTGTACTGGGCGTTGCTGACCCTGGGCCCGGTCCTGATGGGTGGCGCTTTTGCGGTATCGTCCTATATAGCGTCACTGCAGATCATCTATGACATGGTGCCGCTGCCGGGCACCCAGAAACTGGTGCTGGGGATGCTGCCTGTATTGATGAGCGCGGTGGCGTTTTCGCTCACCTACATCGCCATTCCCAATACCCGGGTGCCGATCCGGCACGGCATCATCGGTGGTGTCACCGCGGCGCTGCTGTTCGATCTGGCGCGCCAGATCATGACGCTGTTCATTGCCTTCTTTCCCACGTATCACCTGGTGTACGGTGCGTTTGCCGCCGTGCCGATCTTCCTGGTGTGGGTGCTGGTGAGCTGGTTCATCCTGCTGATCGGTGCCGAGATCGTGCAGGCGCTCACCCATTTCAAAACCCGCAAAGAGCGTTCGAAATCCACATTGGGCAACCTGCTGTCGATCCTGTGCCAGCTGTACCGGCACCAGGGCGAGGGCAATGTGGTGGACGAAGTCGACCTGCTGCAGCGCATGTCCTGGATCAGCCACGAGGACTGGGAAACCTACTGTGACCTGCTGGTGCGGGTGCAACTGGCCAGCCGCAATGAAGAGGGTCATATCATGCTGACCCGGGATCTGCACAAGTACAGCCTGGCGCAATTGTTCAGGGACTGTTTCGGCGAGGTGCTGGAACTGGACCTGCAGTCAGGCGATGGCTGGCAGCAACGGGCGCTGACGCTGCATGCCGAAGGGTTGAAGCAGTGTCTGACGCACTGGGATCTGGATCTGGCCAGCCTGTTCGACGCGCGGGTGGCCCCATCGCCTACTGCAGCACGCGAATCTCAAACGTCTCCACCTGCCGGGTCCGGTGGGTGACGGCAAAGGCTTCCACATGATTGGGCGTTGCCGAATGTGTGCTGTACACCTGTACGCGGCCGCCGGGCTGCAATGTACCGGTCGGTGCCATCAGTAATGAGCGGACGCGGCCGTCGGCGGTTTTCGCCACCACCAGCAGCCCGTTGCGCTCGGTTTCCTGATCATCCTGCTGGCAGATGGTGACCTTGCGCGCAGTGCCGTGCAGGCGCTGCACGCCGAAGAAAGGCTGGTCGTTCTGATCGCGTGCGCACCATTGCACCAGACCGATCTGCAATACCTTCTGGTCGTCGTGCATGCGGATCAGCGCCACCACCTGGCCGGCATCCGGATGCGGCTCTTCGCTGTCGTCCAGGTGCAGGCGGATGCCATTCGGACTCTCGTTTTCCCCTTTTGCCCAGGCCCGGTTATCGGGGGTGGCCGGCCGGTTCAGCAGGCTATCGCGACGGCGCAGTGCCGGGTCCAGCATGGCGCAGATGCTTTCCAGCCCCCACACCAGCCCGATGCTTTCATCGATCGGCTGCCGGTCGCCCTGACGTTCCGGATTACGGGTCCAGTTGTTGTGCAGTTTCGCCAGCAGATCCAGCACCAGGCGCCGCTGCACCCGCTCCATGCCAACGATGCGCAGTGCCTCGCCGCCTTTAACGGCTGCCATATGGCGCTGCAGGCTGTCGATAAAGGGGGCCAGGTTGAGCAGGCGGGTATCCCTGGTTGCAGCGTTCTCACCTGGCAACAGCGCCGGCTGGCTGCAATCGCGCGTCAGCGAATAGCTTTCCTGCAATGCGCTGGCATCCGTCACCAGGCCAATGTCGGTGAGATGACCGAAGCGGGCCACATAATCAAATGTGCGCCACTGTTCTTCCGGTGATAGGCTGAATGGCGAACTCAGGCCGATCAGGATGATCTGCTTGTAGAGTTGTTCGATGCTGGCCTGCTTGCCTTCCGGCGTCTGCAGGTTTTCCAGTTCCAGCTGCAGGTCTGCTGCGGTGAAATACAGGTAGTGCACTTCCAGCCAGAAAGCGGGTTTCAGCAGGCGGCCCCGGTTGCAGGAAAACAGGGCATGGTAGTGCAGATAATTCAGTGCCATGTACAGCAGCAGACCAAGGCCGGCAGGACGCTTGCTGCGTTCCAGCGAATCGCGGATCAGGTGCTTGAAGGCAAAGCCCAGCTCGCGCAGGAATTCCAGCAGATTGTCCAGTTCGTGCAGATTCGGTTCGCGGGAAAATACGCTGCTTTCGAACTGGCGGCGATAGTGTTCGGTAAAGCGCACAAAGGCATAGTGGAAGGGCCGCACCAGTTCCAGGCGTTTTGCCGGCGGCAGGGAAAAGCGGTTGAAGG
>JBMOPR010000130.1:0-3641 GCA_049323075.1 Pseudomonadota bacterium | reverse complement strand
ACATCCAGACGCTGGTGAAGGAATGGCTGCTGGACAACCCGCACCGCGTGCGCATCGTGATGAAGCCGGACGACAAGCTGGAGGAAACCGCGAGCAGCAGCTGAAGCGCGAATTGGCCAACGTGAAAGCCGCGCTGGACGACAAACAGAAACAGCAGCTGGTGGAACAGGCCGCTGCATTGCAGGCGCGTCAGCAGCGTGAGGAAGACGAATCCATTCTGCCGAAAGTCGGACTGGAAGATGTGCCGGCGCAAACGCCGATGCCGCCGTTCACCGTGAAGGAGCTCCCGTCCGGCAAGCACCATCTTTATGTGCGCGGCACCAACGGCTTGGTGTACCAGCAGGTGTTTTACGATCTGCCCACACTGCGCGACGATCAATTGCAGCTGCTGCCGCTGTTCAGCCATTTTGTCGGTGACCTTGGCGCGGGCCAGGATGATTATCTGACCATCCAGGAACGCATTACCGCCGTGAGTGGTGGCGTACACGGCTTCAGCGTGATGCGCGGCCTGATCGACAACGAACAGGCGGTAAAAGGCTTGATGGGCTTTTCCGGCAAGGCGCTGAAACGCAACAGCGCCGCGCTGGCCGACCTGATGCACCAGATCATCGAGCAGCCCCGCTACGACGAGCGAGATCGCCTGCGGGAACTGGTGGCACAGCAGCGGGCGCGGCTGGACCAGAGCATCACCGGCCAGGGTCACTCCCTGGCAATGGTGGCAGCCAGCAGCGGCATGAACCCGGCGGCACGGATTTCCCATCAGGTGGGTGGTCTGGCCGGTATCCGTGCCATCAAGCATCTGGATAACGCACTGTCGGATACCAGCAAACTGGGCGAACTGCAGTCGCAGCTGGAAGCGATGGCCACGCAACTGAAAACCGGCCAGCGCCGCTTCCTGATTGTGGGCGAGCAGGACATTACCGACTCGACCGCGCAGCATCTGGATACCCTCTGGCAATCACCGCATGGCCAGGATTATGCGGCGCTGGCTCTGCCGGAAGTGCGGGAGCAGGTGCGCCAGGCGTGGCTCACCAACACACAAGTGAATTTCTGTGCCAAGGCGTACCCCACGGTGCCGGCGGACCATCCCGACGCAGCCGTACTGACCGTGCTGGGCGGCTTTTTGCGGAACGGCTTTTTGCACCGCGCCATTCGCGAACAGGGTGGCGCCTACGGTGGCGGCGCCACGCAGGAATCCAATATCGCAGCGTTCCGTTTTTATTCCTACCGCGATCCGCGCCTGAACGAAACCCTGCAGGATTTCGACGCCTCGGTGGAATGGTTGCTGTCCCGCGAGCACGGCTACCAGCCGCTGGAAGAAGCCATTCTGGGCGTGATCGGATCGCTGGACAAACCGGCATCCCCGGCGGGCGAAGCCAAGCAGGCATTCCAGAACCGCCTGTTCGGCCGCGATGATGAATTCCAGAAGCGTTTCCGCGAACGGGTGTTGTCCACCACCGTGGCGGATCTGCAGCGGGTGGCGCAAACCTATCTGCAGCCGGAAAAAGCCAGCGCGGCAGTGATCAGCCACAAGGCAGCGTGGGATGCCGCGGGCCTGGAACATTTCGAACTGAATCAGGTCTGACGGCAGATGAAGACACTGCACCTGCGCGTACTGGTTGGTTTGCTGCTGCTGACACTGTTCAGCCAGACGCTGCTGGCCGCAACGCGCATGGTGCATTGTGCATTCCCCGGCAACGACACCGCCGTTGCCGTCATGCAGGAACCATCGCCAGCCTCTCCGCATTGTCATACTGAAGAACCTGCCGCAGCACCGCACGCGGCAATGCACCAGTCGATGGACGATTCGCAACATTCCAGCCATTGCCAGCCGGATTGTTCCTGCTGCTGGAATGCCTGTTCCGCCAGCCTGCTGGTCAACAGCCGCATCGCACTGGCGCTGATTCCTGCCACTGAAACCTACCATTCCCTCAGCGCCCTGCTGCCGGCGTCGCCAGTGGAACAGTCGCTGCGCCCGCCCCGCTTTTCCTGACGCAGGCAAGTTGCGCCCGCAATCGGAGTGCAACCCGCCGGCGGCTTCAGCCTGACCACAGATCCTTTGATTGCTGGAATCGGTTGTACGACCCACAGAGGTCAACGATTTCACATCCTCTATACATCCACCGATGGATTACGTGACATGAAGAATGCTTTTAACATCAACCGCAACGGCCTGACACGCCGCCAGTTTGTGCTGGGCACAGCGGCGGCAGGCACGCTGCTCGCACTGGGACATCCACGCATCCTGCGAGCCGCCCCCGCAGATGCCATGCAAACCCTGCGCGGCAACCAGTTTGACCTGAACCTGAATTACACCCAGGTGAATTTCACCGGCCAGCCGGCCACCGCCACCACCGTCAATGGCGGCCTGCCCGGCCCGATCCTGCGCTGGAAACAGGGTGACACGGTCACCCTGCGCGTGACCAACCAGCTGGCACAGCACAGCTCGGTGCACTGGCACGGCATCATTCTGCCCACCGAAATGGATGGCGTGCCCGGCATGAGTTTCGACGGCATTCATCCGGGCCAGACCTTCGAATACCGCTTCAAGGTGCAGCAGAGTGGCACCTACTGGTATCACAGCCATTCCCACATGCAGGAGCAGACCGGGCTCTATGGCGCCATCGTGATCGATCCTGCCGAATCTGATCCGGTGCAAGCCGACCGCGATTACGTCGTGATGCTGTCGGACTGGAGCGACGACGATCCGGAAGACGTGCACGCGCGCCTGAAAAAAATGAGCCACTACTACAATTTCCGCGAACGCACCGCCGGCGATCTGTGGCGCGACATCCGCGACAAGGGCGTGGCGCAAACCTGGAATGAGCGCGCCATGTGGAACCGGATGCGCATGAGCGAAAATGACATTTCCGACGTGAACGGGTATGCCTACACGTTTCTGATGAACGGGCAGACACCGGCGCAGGGCTGGAATGCATTATTCAAACGCGGCGAAAAAGTGCGTTTGCGTTTTATCAATGCCGCCGCCATGACTTTTTTCGATGTACGCATTCCCGGCCTGAAAATGACGGTGGTGGCCGCCGACGGTCAGTTGATCGATCCGGTGACGGTGGATGAATTCCGCATGGGCGTGGCAGAAACCTACGACGTGATTGTGGAACCGAAAGAGGACATGGCCTACTGCATTTTCGCCCAGTCGATTGACCGCACCGGTTATGCGCGGGGCAACCTGACGCCGGATCTGTCCCTGCAGGCGGAGATTCCTGCCATGGACCCGGTGCCGGTGCTGGGGCACGGCGACATGGGCATGAACATGGACATGTCGCACGGCAAACATGCCGGGCACGACATGGCGGGCATGGACCACAGCAACATGGACCACAGCAACATGGATCACGGCAGCATGAATAACGCCATGCCGCCAAGCCCGAAGATGGGCAGTGGCAAAGCCGGGTTTGGCAGCGCTGCCGCCATTGTGCATGCCAAAACCGAGTCTGGTCCGCAGGTGGACATGATCGCCGACGCGCCGCAATACAAGCTGGATGATCCCGGTATCGGCCTGCGCAATCACCGGAAGGATTTCGGCCGCCGCGTACTGACCTACTACGATCTGTGCAACTACTACCCCACCCCCGATCCCCGCGAACCCGGCCGGGAAATCCAGCTGCACCTGACCGGCA
>JBMOPR010000129.1:0-3649 GCA_049323075.1 Pseudomonadota bacterium | reverse complement strand
ACCTGAAGCGGGGCGAAACCGTGCCGCCGCTGACCTGAAATTCCTGCTCCATGCCCGAATTTTCCAACTTTTGACCCACTATCCAATTGTTGTCATTCAACTGAGGTACATATGAGCTTTTTCATCGCAGATGCACTGGCCGACTCTTCCGCTGCCGCCGCAACTCCCGGCGGTAGTCCGCTGAGCTTTTGGGGCATGATGATCTTCATGGTCGTGATCTTCTATTTCATGATCATTCGCCCCCAGTCCAAGCGCAACAAGGAACACAAGAACCTCCTCGCCAGTCTGGCCAAGGGAGACGAAGTGGTGATCACCGGTGGCATGCTGGGCAAGGTCACCAAGGTGACGGACGATTTCATCGTGGCGGAAGTGGCTCCCAACGTTGAAATTTCCTTCCAGAAAGGGGCCATCACGGCCGTGCTGCCAAAAGGCACGCTGAAAAGCATCTGATACCGCTGGTTGTCGCGGGGCGTGCGTTGCGCTCCGCCGGTCAGGATCGACGTCGAAAACATTAGGGCTCAAACCATGCTGAACAAGCATCCTTTATGGAAAGACCTGTTGGTGGTGTTCCTGGCCATGTTCGGGTTCATCTATGCGCTTCCCAACCTCTACCCGGACGACCCGGCCCTGCAGATCACCGGCGCCAAGCCCGGCGTGGAAACCCGCCAGGAAATCCTCGACCAGGCCGTTACTGCGCTGGGGCAGGGGGGCATTGCCATCAAGTCCTCGGAGCTGGAGGAAAAGTCCGGCCTGATCCGCTTCGCCAATGTGGATGACCAGCTCAAGGCCCACAGCCTGGTAAAAAAATCCCTTGATGCGCAGCATCCCGATGAGTATGTGGCAGCGCTCAATCTGGCTCCGACCACGCCTGGTTGGCTGCAGTCCCTGGGCGCCGGTCCCATGAAGCTGGGCCTGGACCTGCGGGGTGGCGTGCACTTCCTGATGGAAGTGGATATGGACAAGGCGCTGGACAACCGGGTCAGCAACTCCATCAACAGTATGCGCGACCGCTTCCGCGACGACCGCATCCGTGCCAAGACATTGCGTCAGGTGCAGGGCCAGCCTGCCATCGAAATGGTATTCAGTGATGTCGGCATGCTCGACAAGGCGCGCGCCATCCTGCGCAAGGATTTTCGCGAGTTTCAGGTGGCGGAACGCCAGGAAGGTACCGACTACCGGCTGACATTGAGCCTGAATGAGCAGTCGCTGAAAGATATCCAGGAATACGCGCTGGATCAGAACCTGACGTCCATCCGCAACCGGGTCAACGAGCTGGGTGTGTCGGAGCCGGTGGTAACCCGGCAGGGGGCCAACCGTATCGTGATCCAGCTGCCAGGCATCCAGGACACTGCGGCGGCTAAACGGATCATCGGCCGCGCCGCCAACCTGGAATTCCGCATGGTGGACGCGAAAGACAGTGGCATTTCCACCGCGCGGGCTCCGGCGGGTACTGAATTTGTGCCGGTGCGCAATTCCCCGCGTCAGGTGCTGATCAAGAAGGAAAATATCGTCACCGGCGAAAACGTCATCGACGCCAAGCCGAACTACGATCAGAACGGCCTGCCCATGGTGTCTGTCACGCTGGATACGGCGGGCGGTCGCCGCATGATGAAAAACACCACGGCACACCTCAAAGAGTCCATGGCAGTGCTGTTCATCGAATCCAAACCGGAAACCCGGCAGATCATCGTGGACGGCAAGCCGGTGGAAAAGACAGTCACCCGCGAAACCCGCGAGGCGATCAGCGTGGCCACCATTCAGGGCATTTTCGGTTCCCAGTTCCAGATCACTGGACTGGACAGCTTCGAGGAAGCCCAGGAACTGGCGCTGCTGATGCGGGCCGGCGCACTGGCGGCACCGATGTATTTTGTTGAAGAGCGCACGGTGGGTCCAAGCCTGGGCGCACAGAACATCGAAGCCGGTGTCGAGTCGCTGCTGCTGGGATTCGCACTGGTGGTGGTGTTCATGATCGCGGTGTACAAGGTGTGTGGTGTGATCGCCAACATCGCCTTGTTCATGAACCTGCTGCTGCTGGTCGCCTGCATGTCGCTGATACCGGGCGCGGTGCTCACTTTGCCCGGCATGGCCGGTATCGTGCTGACCCTGGGTATGGCCGTGGACGCGAACGTCCTGATCTTCGAGCGTATCCGTGAGGAAATCCGCAACGGCATGACACCGCATGCGGCAATTCACGCGGGATATGATCGCGCGTGGCTTACCATCATGGATTCCAACATTACCACGCTGCTGGTGGGTCTGGTGCTCTTTTCGCTGGGTTCCGGCCCGGTGAAAGGCTTTGCCGTCACCCTGTCGATCGGCATCCTGACCTCCATGTTCACCGCCGTTACCGGCAGCCGCGCGATCATCAACATGATCTATGGCGGACGCGCGCTGCAAAAACTGAGTATCTGAGGAATCCGTCATGGCGATTAAGACTAAATTTGATTTCATGAAACACCGCCATTTGATGAGTGGCGTTTCGCTGGTAGCAGTCATCCTGTCGCTGGTGTCCCTGGCAATCAATTTCATGGAGCTGGGTCTGGATTTCACCGGCGGTACTCAGGTGGAAGTGGAGTATTCGCAGCCGGCGGATCTGGATCAGGTGCGGCAGACGCTCGCCGGCAGCCACTATGCTGACGCCATTGCCCAGCATTTCGGCAAACCCGAAGAAGTACTGGTGCGGGTGCCTCCAAAAGAAGGCGAGGACAAGGATGTGGTGGGTCATGCAGTGCACGATCTGCTGAAGCAGGTCAATCCGGATGCCAAGCTCAAGCGCATCGAATTCGTTGGGCCGCAGGTGGGAGGCGAACTGCGGGACAAGAGCGGCATCGCGTTGCTGGTATCGTTCGCGATTATTCTGATCTACGTGTCGATTCGCTTCCGTTTCAAATTTGCGGTAGGCGGCGTGACTGCGCTGGTGCACGACGTGATCGTGACCCTGGGCTTTTTCTCTGCGACGCGACTGGTGTTTGATCTGACATCGCTGGCTGCGGTGCTCACCATCATCGGTTACTCCATCAACGACACCATCGTGGTGTACGACCGGATTCGTGAGAACGTGCGCAAGCTGCGGAATGAAACCATGTCTGACATTATCAACATCTCACTGAACGAAACCCTGAGCCGTACCATCATGACCGCTTCAACGGTATTCCTGGTACTGGTAGCGCTGGCGCTGTTGGGCGGTGAGATGATTTTCTCGTTCGCAATGGCACTGATTGTCGGCGTGATCGTGGGAACCTATTCGTCCGTTTATGTTGCCAGCAACATGCTGCTGATCCAGAACCTCACCCGTGAGGATTTCATGGAGCAGGAAAAGGTGGTTGACGACATGCCTTGAGCGGGCTGCAACGTATCAAACCCGGCCGGTGCAACGCACGGCCGGGTTTTTTTTGGATCGAAGTCAGGGGCTGGATCGGATTGGGTGCCTTCAGCGGCGGTCGGCAGGGCGCCGGTCGGAGCGGTTTCGGGCAGGATTGTTCTCAATGGGCACCGGCTTCAGTTCCGGCTCCTGGTGGTACTGGTTGGGCAGACTCAAGCCTTGGAAGAACGCCAGCAACGAAGCCTTCAAATCTTGCCAGTTCATACGGAAGCCCTCTCGGCACTGGGGATAAAACCATCCCGACAGTTCTGAGTATAGACCAGCTCG
>JBMOPR010000128.1:0-3661 GCA_049323075.1 Pseudomonadota bacterium | reverse complement strand
AGCGTTCACAGGGCTTTCTGCAACACGATTCCGCCCAGCGGTGGCAGTGTCAGCAGGATACTGTCAGCCCGTGCCATACAGGGCACCGCTTCGGACTGGATGGCAACGCCATTCGACACATTACTGCCGGCATAAAACACTGAATCCGAATTGAAGCATTCGCCGTACACGCCCGCCTCCGGCACGCCGATACGATAATGCTCCCGGACCACCGGCGTAAAATTCAGCACCACCACCAGAAAGCCATTCTCCGACCGACGCACATAGCTGATCACCGACTGGGCATGATCGTGACAGTCGATCCACTCAAAGCCGCGCGGTTCGAATTCCCACTGGTGCAGTGCCGGTTGCCGGCAATAGAGCAGATTCAGGTCCCGTACCGCGCGCTGCGCGCCGGCCTGAAAATCATGCTGCAGCAGATGCCAGTCCAGCCCGTGATCGTGATCCCACTCGCGCCCCTGGCCGAACTCGCTGCCCATGAACAGCAGTTTTTTACCCGGATGGGTGAACAGATACGTGAACAGCAACCGCAGTCCGGCAAACTGCTGCCAGGCATCGCCCGGCATTTTCTCCAGCAGAGAACGCTTGCCGTGAACGACCTCATCGTGGGACAGCGGCAGCATGAAATTTTCCGAGTAGGCGTACATCATGCTGAAGGTCAGTTTGTCATGGTGGTACTGGCGGAACAGCGGGTCCTGCAGGAAATAGGCAAGGGTGTCGTTCATCCAGCCCATGTTCCATTTCATGCTGAAACCCAGACCACCCAGATAGACCGGCCGCGACACCTGGGGCCAGGCGGTGGATTCCTCTGCCATCATCAGCACGCCGGGAAAGGCCTGGTGCACCACTTCGTTGGTGCGGCGCAGAAAATGGATGGCATCCAGATTTTCATTGCCGCCGTACTGGTTCGGTGTCCACTCGCCCGGCTGGCGCGAATAATCCAGATACAGCATTGACGCCACCGCATCCACGCGCAGGCCGTCGATGTGAAACTGGTCGAGCCAGAAATACGCGCTGGAATACAGAAAATTACGCACTTCATTGCGGCCGTAGTTGAAGATCAGTGTGCCCCAGTCCTTGTGTTCTCCCCGGCGAGGATCAGCATGTTCATACAGTGCGGTACCATCAAAACTGGCCAGGGCGTGGGTGTCGCGCGGGAAATGTGCCGGCACCCAGTCCAGAATCACGCCAACGCCATGGCGGTGACAGAAATCCACGAAGAATTTGAAATCATCAATGCTGCCAAAGCGGCTGGTGGGAGCAAAGTAGCCAGTGACCTGGTAACCCCAGGAACCGTCGAAGGGATGCTCGGTAACCGGCATCAGTTCCACATGGGTAAAACCCAGGTCCTTTACATAGGGGACCAGCTGGTGGGCGATGTCACGGTAATTGAGATAATCGTTGCCCGCGCTGCGACGCCAGGAACCCAGATGCACTTCATAAACCGACATGGGCTGGTGCAGCCAGTCGGCACTGCGCCGGCGCGCCAGCCACAGATCGTCCTGCCAGCGGAACTCATCGCCACTGGCAATCAGCGATGAAGTGTCGGGTCGCATTTCGAAATAGCGGCCATAGGGATCAGCTTTCAGCAAAATCGCGCCGGTGTCGCGCTGCCGCAGTTCGAACTTGTAGTATTGCCCTGTCGCCAGCCCCGGTATGAACAGTTCCCACACGCCGGAACTGCCACGGGTGCGCATGGGATTCACGCGGCCGTCCCAGTCGTTGAAATCCCCCACGACACTGACCCGTTCTGCATTGGGTGCCCACACGGCAAACAGAATACCGTCGATACCATCAGACTGATGCGGATGAGCCCCCAGCACCTCGTGGGCGGTGAAGCACTCACCAGCATGAAACTGTTGCAGCCAGCCTTCGTCCAGCTGTGGCAGGAACGTGTAGGGATCAACATAGCGTCGTTCGTCGCCACCGCGTTTTTCCAGCAGCACCGGGTGCGCCCCCCATTCGCTGCGAGCGCCGGCCAGCGTAAAGAAATCCGAATTGCTCACGCGCTCCAGCGCCACTGGCGATTCATTCAGCATTATACAAATAGAATCCGCCCGGGGCCGATACACCGTCATGCGCCAGTGGCCACCTTCAGGATGCATGCCCAGCACGGCGAACGGATCATGATGACGTCCTTCTGCAACCCGTTGCCATTCCCGGTTCGCCGCCGGATTCACTATAGGCTGAATTTTCATTAGATTCTCTGACACTGGTTCTGATTACACACGGGTTCTGATCAACCACGCCACGCGTGGTTTGCTCCGTCCCGCGAGCCCTTCTACATGAAGGATACCTCTCCGGGCGCCGGGAAGCCATGGCCTTTCGAAGCCGGAAATCATCAGGCTGCCGCTTGCTGACGGTTACCCGGCCAGCACAGGCATCCGCCTGGATTGCAGGGCGGGACCAACTTCAGTGCGTGAATTTCCTCTTCAGCTTCTCGCGGGCGGCCTGCATCACCTGACCCAGTTCCATCGTGGACAGTGCGCTTTTGCGAACCTTGGCAAAGATCTCTTTTTCCTCTTCCTTGACATGGTGGTTCACGTATTCCTTGAGCACGGTAACGGTGGCATCGTAAAAGCGGGCGTCCGGCTGGGAAGATTCCAGCTTGGCTATCAACCCTTTCAACGTGGCATGCTCCACCACGGCTTCGTCCAGCAGCGCCAGATCCTTCTTTAGCGTCAAGACCTGCCGTATTGCGGGATAAAAAACGGATTCCTCCAACGCGGCATGCAACGTCAACTCTTCGCAGATGCTTTTTACAATGCTCTGCTTGCGTTCGCTCTTGCGGGCAGATTCGAATTGATCAAACAACGCCTCAACTTTGCGGTGGTCTTCCCGCAGCAATGACAACGCGTCCTGGCGCGGCGGACTCTCTTCCGCAGCACGGACCGACTCAGACTTTCGCGAAGATCTGGTATTTGACTTGGATGCGGTAGGCATTAGGAATCTCCTGTCTGTGTTTACTCATTGGTGCAACGAAAATGAATCCGCTGCCTGGATACGCAATAAGGCAAACAACATGCCAGTTGGGTTTTCGGCATATTCTTTGGGGAAGAGGCCTGACAAACCGCGGCAACAATGGCAATCCGGCCCAGCATTACAGTTCCTGACACGCTGAAGGCGAACATCCAACACTATAAACCCCGCCTATTTCGCAAGAATTGCAATCCGCCTAGTAACTCGCACAACATCTTTACATCCATTGACTCACAAGACCTGAAAAATCGAACGCTTCCTAAGCAGGCATGCACATTGCTTGCAAATCCTTCAGCCTTACCCACTGCACTGCATTGAGTAAAACTATCCCAGGGTCACGTTTCCACGAGTCATACGAAGGAGTTGCCAATGAAGTCCAGAAATTGGCTATATGAAAATAGTTTGTCAGTTGTTCTTTTTGCCAGCTTTTTTATAACGGAACTTGGCATGAGCCTGGTCGGCCATATCCAATACAATGAGCAACAGACTGAACATCTTCTGCCGTCGATTACCTATCTGCAGTATCTGTCCAGCGGGGCATTTATCAGTGCCACCATGGAAAACTGGGAAAGCGAATTCCTGCAGATGTTTGCTTATGTATTGTTTACCGCGTTCTTCTATCAGAAAGGCTCTGCCGAGGAAAACGACGAGCCCATCAAAATCTTGCGTTTTGGAGTTCGAA
>JBMOPR010000127.1:0-3677 GCA_049323075.1 Pseudomonadota bacterium | reverse complement strand
AGATCGCCTCCTCTGCCGTGGGTTGGGACCAGTCCGAGAAAGAAGCGCAGGATCATCTGTACAAGGAAGTGAACCGGGTGGTGCATGAGATCATCGAGCATTACACCGGCGACATAACCATTTTCGAAAAGGCGCTGATTTCCCTTCAGCAAGCCCTCAAGGTAGAAGTCAGCAAAGCCCATGTACTGGAAAAACGCACCCAGGAAGCGGCCCAGGGCAAGGCAAAGGCCGAGCACGCCCGCGAGGAAGCCAACCAGGTTCTGCTGACCCGGCTGCGCGACGCCCACCTGCCCGAAAGCATTCTGTCGTTCCTGGTGAAGGAATGGCAGAAGGTGTTGATGTACGTGAACCTGAAACAGGGCACCGACAGCACAGAGTGGCTGGAAGCCAAACAGGTCATCGATGATCTGGTGTGGGCCGTGCGCCCGCATCAGGACGACCGCTCCATGAACCGGGTGGACCGGGTCAAGGACGAGGTGGTCCGCAAGGTTTCCAACGGTCTGGAAAGCGTGTCCGTTTCCCGCGATACCATTCTCAATACCCTGTCGGTGATCGAGCAGATCTTTGAAATGGTGCTGACCCGTCGCCTGACCGAAAAGGATCTGATCGGCCTGCGCCCGGAGCATCTGGTGGCACTGGGACAGGCTGCCAACGCCCATGGCAAAGACTGGGAAGAAATGACCGCGGTGGAACGCCAGCAAATGAAAATGCAGGCCGCCGCCAAGGAATACATCACCAAGGCCAGCAGTGTCCGCTCTGGCACCTGGATGATCTATACTCCTCCCAACAGCGCCCGTTCGTTCCGTTGCAAACTGGCAATGGTTACCGAACCCGGCGAATCCTATGTTTTCGTCAACCGCTTTGGTCTGCGGGTATTCGAGAAGAAACTCAACGAATTCGCCCACGACATGCAAAAAGGTTATGTGAAACTGCTGGAGTCGGGCGTGCTGTTTGACAGGGCCATGGACAATATCAGTGACAAACTGAAGAAAATGGCCGGCTAATCCACCGACGCTGCTTTTGTTTGGATGCTTTTGGATAACGTAACCTTTATCAGTTACATAGGCGGAAGCATCCTGTTTTCCGCCCTCTCCCTCATCACCCTTTACCTGGTTTCGCGACAGCAGCTTACGCTTTCCACGCTGATTGCGATGTTGCTATCAGCCGTCTGGTGCGGCGTGCTGGCCATCGATTCCCTGCATCCGGAACTGAGCGTACGCCAGCTGCTATTGCTGGAAACCATGCGCACCGGCGCCTGGATCAGCGCCATGCTGCAGCAACTGCGATTCTACAACCACAGCGGCGTGCACCGCGGTCCATTTCTGATCCTGAATTGTCTGTGGGTGCTGTGCGGATTTCTGTTTGTGCTCCTGTTTCCGTTGCTGCTGCGGGATTCCGACCAGGTGCTGTATGTGTGGGGCAGTCTGCTGTTGTCCATCCTGGGTGTGGTGGCAGTGGAGCAATTATTCCGCAATTCGGCCCAGTACCGGATCAGCAAGTTTCTCAGCATTGGTCTGGCGGCCCAGTTTCTGTATGACCTGTATCTGTATTCCCATGCCGCACTGTTTGGCCAGCTGGATGCGGAACTCTGGCAGGCACGGGGTGCAGTCAGCGGCATTGTCGCCATCTTTCTGGCTATCGGGATGCTGGGGGTCACCGGTCGCGCAGCGCCACAACCGACCCGGGTGGCCATTTCACGCCCCGTCGCTTTTTATACCACCAGCCTGACCACGGCGGGATTTTTCCTGGCACTGATGGCGGCCGGCGGCTACTACATCAAGCTGTACGGCGGCAGCTGGGGCACTGTCATCCAGATCACCGTCATCACCAGCTCTCTGGTGGCCATTGCCATCGTATTCCTGTCGGATGGTACCCGCACCAAACTGAGCGTGTTCATCGACAAGCATTTTTTCGTGCATAAATACGATTACCGCTCGCAGTGGCTGAATCTGATCCACCATCTTTCCACATCATCCGGCAGCAGCGGACAGGACATTCATCACCGGGCCATCCAGGCCGTGGCCAGCACCTTCAAGTGTCCGGGTGGCATGCTGTGGCTGAATAACCGGTTCGGCAAACTGATTCCGGTGGCCGTCATGAATATGAAGGTGGACAGCATGGATTTCGAGGAACCGGCAGACAGCCCGTTCTGTCGCGTGCTGCGGGATGAGGAATGGGTCTTTTCCCCCCATGCGCCCCACGACCATGAGCTGGGAACCCACAATGAAATGCTGCCGCTCTGGATCGCGCGGATTACCGGCGTGTGGCTGATCATTCCATTGCTGGTGGACCATGAACTGATCGGATTTCTGGTGCTGGCGGCTCCCACACAGGAATCCCCACTGACCTGGGAGGATCTGGACCTGCTGAAGACCGTGGGGCGCGAAGTGGCGGTTTATCTGTCCCGCAACGAGGCTGCCGAAATGCTGGCCCAGTCGAAACAGTTCGACGCGTACAACAAGCTCACCGCCTTCATCATGCACGATCTGAAAAACCTGATCGCGCAACAGGCGCTGGTGGTGGAGAACGCCGCCAAACACAAGGAAAACCCTGCCTTCATCGATGACATGATCCGCACCATCGACAATTCTGTGCAAAGAATGAGCAATCTACTCAAGAAACTACAACAGACCCAGCCCACCAGCGGCCGCTCGCTCGCACTGAAAAATGTTGTGATCAATTCCGTGAAGAAATGCCAGGACCGGGTGCCGCGCCCGTCGTTGAGAATTTTGAGCGATTCACTTAAAGTGGTGGCCGACGAAGACAACCTCGAGATGATCATCACGCACATCATCAAGAACGCGCAGGAAGCCACCGCAGCCGATGGATACGTGGACATAACACTGCGCAACGACAGTGGCTATGCCCTCATCGAAGTGGAAGACAACGGTTCGGGCATGGACGCGGACTTTGTCAAAAACCGCCTGTTCCGTCCTTTCGACACCACCAAATCCGGCAAAGGCATGGGCATCGGCGTGTACCAGACGCGGGAATTCATCCGCAACCTCGGTGGCGATGTCACCGTAAAAAGCGAACCCGGCATCGGCACCACCTTTACGATTTACATTCCGGTCGAAGCCCAGGCCAAAGCCGTATCCTAACAACAAGCCTATACGATGGACCGCCTCCCCATGTCAGAACACAAGCCCGCACTTCTCATCGTTGAAGATGATCTTGGGCTGCAAAGCCAGCTGCGTTGGCATTTCGATAAATACGAGGTGATCACCGCTTCGGACCGCAAGAGCGCCATTGCTGCCGTACGCATGCACGAACCCGCGGTGGTGTTGCAGGATCTGGGTCTGCCGCCGGACGAGGAAGGTGTCGAGGAAGGCTTCGCCACCATTCAGGAAACCCTGCGCCTGGCACCCTCCACCAAGATCATCGTTGTCACTGGTTACCACGATTATGAAAATGCGCTGCGGGCGGTGGCACTCGGCGCTTATGATTTCTACCAGAAACCCGTCAATACCGACACACTGGATCTGATCGTGCAGCGCGCCCATCAGATGTGGTCGCTGGAACAGGAAAACAAGCGGCTGCAGGAAACCCGCGCGGCGCCCCTGCCCGGTGTGATCGCCTCGGACGAGCGCATGCACAGTGTCTGCCGCACGGTGGAGAAGCTGGCGCCCACCGACGTGACCTGTCTGATCCTCGGTGAATCCGGCACCGGCAAGGAA
>JBMOPR010000126.1:0-3686 GCA_049323075.1 Pseudomonadota bacterium | reverse complement strand
CTCCAGGGCGAGGATAAGGCCCCGGGTGCCTCGCAGGCCATGCTCGTACAGGTTCAGACGGTCGGTAACCGCGTTGGCAGCCCTGGCCGCGGCGGTGGTTACGGCGGCATCGATGGCCTGCTGATTGTGGCGCACCGTTTGCCAGGTGGCCAGCCCTGTAATGCAGAAACAGATCAGCAGTGTGGCGCCTACCCAGCGCTTCACCTTTGAATCGGCCGCTGATTCCCTCATGCGTATTGCTCCGTCCTTTCAGTCCAGAAAGTCTAGCGGACATTTGGCAGTGCGTGGATAGCGATGTGTGCCATGCCAACCAGATGACAAATCCACAGCGTTGCGATATAAGAAAACGCTCGCCCATCATCGCCAATTTCCCACTATGCGCACCCACTTGCTTCCCCTTGTTTCGCTGGTATTTGTGCTGGCCGCCTGTCAGGACCAGCACCATCAGGCCCTCGGTACCCTGGAGCGTGACCGCATTTCGCATACCGCCACGGCCGCCGAAATTGTCATGGAATTGCCGCTGCGCGAAGGCAGCCAGGTTCAGCAGGGCCAGTTGCTGGTGCGTCTCGACGACACCGGCCAGAAATCCCGGGTTGCCCGTGCCGAAGCCGAAGTGGCGGCTGCGGAAGCGGAACTCGACAAATTGCGCAGTGGCGCGCGGCAGGAAGAGTTGGCGGCTGCCCGTGCGAACGTGGCGGGTGCCGAAGCGTCGCTGGTCGAAAGCGAAGCCAATTACGCGCGGGCCAGGACATTGGCGCAGAAAAAACTCACCAGTGAAATGATGCTGGACCGGGAACGGGCCAATCGCGATTCCGCTGAAGCGCGCTGGCAAAATGCGCGGGAAAAACTGCGTGAACTCACCAATGGCAGTCGCGAGGAGGATCTGCGGCGCGGCGAAGCCAATTTGCAGGCGGCTCGCGCCACCGTGGCGCTGGAACAGAAACTACTGGCGGACCTGACCATCACTGCCACACGGGACGGAGTGCTGGACAGCCTGCCGTGGAACGTAGGCGAGCGGGTGACCGAAGGCAGCCCGGTGGCCGTGGTGTTGTCCGGCAAGGCGCCATTCGCCCGCGTGCACGTGCCGGAACCCTATCGCGTGAAAATAAACGTGGACGACACGCTGGTCGTTGCAGTGGATGGACTTGAGAAACCCATTGAAGGCCGCGTGCGCTGGATTGCCAGCGAGCCCTCGTTCACGCCCTATTATGCACTCAACCAGGAAGACCGTGCCCGCCTGATGTACATGGCCGAGGTGCAATTGCCGGAGTCAGCCGCCGATCTGCCCAGCGGTCTGCCTGCGCAGGTTTTTTTACCAGGGGCACCGTTGCCATGAACGACGTTGCAATTGCAGCGCACGGCCTCGGCCGCCAGTTCGGTAATCTGAAAGCGGTGGACGGGCTGGACTTGCAGGTGCCACGACAGCGCATCTACGGATTTCTCGGCCCTAACGGCTGCGGCAAGACCACGGCCATCCGCATGCTGACCGGCTTGCTGAAACCAACTTCCGGTGAAGTCAATGTGCTGGGACTGCGCCTGCCGCAACAGGCCAATGCCTTGCGCTACAAGATCGGTTACATGACGCAGAAATTTTCCCTCTACGGCGATCTGACCGTGCAGGAAAACCTGCAGTTCGTTGCCCAGATTTACGGGATCACCGGTTCACACCAGAAGCAGCGCGTTGCGGAACTGCTTTCCATCTATGACCTGGGCAGCCAGGCCGGGCAGCTCGCCGGCAATATGAGCGGTGGCCAGCGTCAGCGCCTGGCATTGGCGGCAGCTGTTATTCACAAACCGGAGCTGCTGTTTCTGGACGAACCCACGTCGGCGGTCGACCCGGAAAACCGGCGCCTGTTCTGGGAACAGCTGTTTGATCTGTGCGATGCAGGCACCACCATTCTGGTGTCGACTCACTACATGGATGAAGCCGAGCGTTGCCACAAGCTGGCCATTCTGGAAACGGGGCAGAAGCGTGCCGACGGTTCGCCGGCGGAGTTAATGGACAACATGGGCGCGCACGTGGTTGAAATTGTCGCTCCGGAACTGCGCAGGCTGAAAGAACAACTGCTGACGGTGGCGGGCATTCTGTCCGCCGCGCAACTGGGCGCGCGCCTGCGGGTGCTGGTGAGTCGCACGAAGGGTGATCCTGTGATTTTTCTGCGTGCCCAGGCGATGATCGCACCGGATTTCGAATTGCAGGTGGTACGCCCCAGCCTTGAAGATGTGTTTGTCACCAGCACCGGCAGCGCCCGGCAGGCGGCCAACGGGACATGAACAGTCAGCGCCCGACTATTTTCGGTTCGTTCTCACGTATTCGCGCAATTCTGTTCAAGGAATTGCGCCAGCTGTCCCGCGACCGCATGACTTTCGGCATGGTGGTGATGATCCCGCTGGTGCAACTGCTGCTGTTTGGTTATGCCATCAACACCAATGTGCGCGACATTCCGGTGGGCGTGGTAGACGAAGCGAAAAGTGCATTGAGCCGCACCCTGTTGCAGCTGGTCAGCGCCACGCGCGTGGTCAGCATCAAGCAGCATTTCGACACGGTGGCGGAAGCGGAAGCCGCTCTGGAACGCACGGATGTGCGCGCGGTTCTGGTGATTCCGCAGGATCTGCCTCAGCGTCTGGTCCGTCATCCCACCATCGGGCGTGGCGCGCCGCCGTCAAGCGACATGGAAACCAGCCGGCCGGTGGCGGGCTGGTTCGTCGATGGCTCTGATACGCTGATTGCCGGCGCAATCAAATCCCTCGGCAACATGCCGCTGACGGAGCTGCTGGGCAAGCCGGCAAATCGTACCGTGCCGACATTTGCCGTTGCGCTCTACTACAATCCCGAGCAGCGCACGGCGGTGAATATCGTGCCGGGGCTGGTTGGCATCATTCTCACCATGACGATGATCATGTTCACCTCCGCCGCCATCGTGCGCGAGCGGGAGCGGGGCAATCTGGAAATGCTGATCACCACGCCAGTGCATTCACTGGAGTTGATGTTGGGCAAAATCATTCCCTACATTCTGATCGGATTCGTGCAGGTGTTTATTATTCTGGGGCTGGGCTATCTGATTTTCGATGTGCCGCTGGCCGGTGGGTTGTTGCCACTGCTGCTGGCCACGTTGCTGTTCATTTCCGCAAGCCTGGTGCTCGGACTGGTGATTTCCACCGTGGCCAAAACGCAATTGCAGTCGATGCAGATGACGGTGTTTGTTCTGCTGCCCTCCATTCTGCTGTCCGGTTTCATGTTCCCGTACGAGGGCATGCCCAGGGCGGCACAGGTTCTCGCTGAGGCGTTGCCCGCCACCCATTTCATGCGGCTGATCCGCGGTGTGGTGCTGAAGGATGTGGAGGTGCTCGCCATGACCTGGGACATGGGGTTCCTGCTGGTTTTCACGCTGGCGGGCCTAACGGTGGCCTCGCTGCGGTTCAAGAAGCAGCTGGATTGACGGGCGATTCCAGGGGCGGGCGGCTGACTCGATTTGGTGCGTGTCATTTTCGGGAAGCAGGGAAAACGGATGCAAATGGATCACTCGCTGATTTCGCAGAATCTGAAGAGCCGGTTCCCATCAACGAAATATCCGCCTGGGTGGTTGAAAAGAGTGGATTTTCCGGAAGCGTGACCTGCCGGTACGCGTGGCACACATTCTGCGCATTCCCCGGGAAAACAGGCCGAGGAAGATCCGCATGCAGCC
>JBMOPR010000125.1:0-3693 GCA_049323075.1 Pseudomonadota bacterium | reverse complement strand
GCACGTGATCTACAACCCCTACGATCTGCCGAAGCTGGCGGCATTGGCGGCAGAGGCGCCGGCACTGCAGATCGAGGGCGACTATATTGTGAGTGTCGGCCGGCTGGTGCCCAACAAGAATTTCAGTCTGCTGATCAAGGCCTACCAACAGTCGGGCCTGCAGGAAAAACTGGTGATACTGGGTGAAGGCCCGGAACAGGCTGCACTGCAACAATTGATCGCTGACCTGCAACTGGAAGCGCGCGTGATACTGGCCGGCTTCCTCGACAATCCCTACCCGGTCATGAGCAGGGCACGCTTCGCCGTGTTCTCGTCACTGGCAGAAGGTTTTCCAAATGCAATGGCGGAAGCCATAGCATTGTCGCTGCCCGTCGTTGCGACAGATTGCGAATCCGGTCCGGCGGAAATCCTGGACGACAGGATTCGCCTCAACGCACCGACTGCCGTCAAGGCAGAATTCGGCATCCTGGTGCCCGTCAACGATCAGGCCGCCATGACGCAGGCACTACAATGGATGGGAGACACCGCCCTGCAGGACCATTATCGCCAGCGCAGCCGGATGCGCATCCGCCAATTCAGTGTCGACCACGCAGTGACACAGTATGGCGATGCGCTGCAGCTCCCGCAGAATACCGCTACGCACGAACTGCGCAAACAACTTTGATTCACCGGCAACACAGGAAAATCCAGGCACCATGAAAATTTGCGCAATCGGATTGCGAGGCATACCGTCCATCATGGGCGGTATTGAAAAGCACTGCGAACAGATTTATCCGCGCATCGCGGCACTGGACGACAGCATTCAACTCCAGGTCACTGGCCGCAGCCCTTATCTTCCCACCCGCAGATCAAACCATCTCGGTGTGGAAATCGTGGCCCTGTGGGCGGTGCGCAACAAATATCTGGAAACCATCCTGCACACGTTTCTCGCGATTCTGTATGCGCGCTTCGTCGCACGGGCCGATCTGGTTCACATCCATGCCATTGGCCCCGGATTATTGGCGCCACTGGCTCGCCTGCTGGGCCTGAAGGTGCTGATCACGCACCACGGCGCCGACTACCATCGCCAGAAATGGAACAGCTTCGCCCGTTTTCTGCTGCGGCTGGGCGAGCGGCTGGCCATCAGCGCCTCGCACCGGACCATCATCGTGGGTTCGTCGTTGTGTGAACAACTCAAACGCCAGCACCCGCGGCACGCACACAAGCTGATATACATTCCCAACGGTGCCAGCATCGAGCGGCGCCCGCCCGAATCCTTGCGCAATCATCCGGTGCTGCAGCAGTTTGGCCTGCAACCGGGAGGCTACGTGCTGGCCGTTGGACGCCTGGTGCCGGAGAAAGGTTTTCAGGATCTGGTGCAGGCGTTCCGTGGCACACCACTGCCTGGCAAGCTCGTGATTACCGGTGGCGCCGATCACCCGGACGAATTTTCCCGCAATCTGGAGCGTCAGCAGAATGAACAGATCATCTTCACCGGCTTTCAAAGCGGCGATGCGCTGGCAGCGCTATACGCCAACGCATCGCTGTTCGTGCTGCCGTCCTATCATGAGGGCCTGCCGATCGCCGCACTGGAAGCGCTGAGCTTTGGCCGGCCTGTCCTGCTGAGCGACATTGCACCCAACCAGGACCTGCAGCTGTCGCCGGCCTGCTACTTTCCCACCGGCGACTGGCGCGCATTGGCGCGGAAGATCCAGACACCGGATTACAGCATCTTCCAAACCAACACTGTCGACATTCTGTCGCGCTTCGACTGGGATGAAATCGCGCGCCAGACGCTGCAGCAGATGCGACTGGCACTGGGCAATGCCGGGTGAATGAGCGGGGACCCATGTTGCCTAGCTGAACGCGAGAGCAACGGTTATCCAAGTCGGATAAGGCGTGCAGACGCATCGAGGAACGCCCATTGGTACTCGCCGCCATGAATTATTGAGGTGACACGCAAAGGCGCAATCCAGCGATAAATGTAGGGATATGGCCTTGCGCTCACATCCGCGCACGCATTCTGCAAGCCTTTGCAATGGCTGCATTTTCAAAATTGGAATCCGGTCGCGGAATCAGAACACGAAGTCCGGTATTAAAAACACCGAAGAGAGAGACGGCGTGAAGGAATGGCGACCGTGATGGGTATTGCAATCCTGCGTTGGCACATTGCGGTCTTTTGTGTCACCATTCGCACACTCCATTCATGTTCCAGGTTCGCATTCGCACGAACCGGTGTCGGCGAGACATGAACGGTTACCGACATCGCCGATGCGTGTGACCCTCGGGCACCACGCCAACAAGAAACTCTCATAATCAGAATTGCCAGCACCATTGTTGGCTGCGCACTTGCACCACCTGCAACGCTTTGCGAGGACGAGAAAGTTTGCCGGATTCGGCAGCGGGACAGGCACGCCCTCCTGCTGTGTTATCCGCTCAGATTCGCATGCAAACCGTATGGAAAAGGAACCACCATGCCTCTGCTTGAAAACCGCATCACGCAAGTGGATTCGTTTCTGGAACGACGCCTTGACGATTGGCAGATGACTCCGCCGACGTGGCGGCCGGCTGGCCCTGCCGTTGCCTCGTCCACTGCTGTCCGACGCCTGCTGTTCGTCATCAATTCGCTGGAAGGCGGCGGTGCCGAGCGGGTCTTCAGCCTGCTGGTCAACCATATTCAGCCCTGTCTGCACCGGGTGGACATCGATGTGCTGCTGCTGGATGACAAACGCCAGCGCTACGAAATCACCGCACCGGTGAATCTGTTTTGCCTTCAGTCCGACGGCAGCCTGGGGCAGAGTGCGCTGCGCTTCAAGCGTTTCCTCGACATGCGCCGTCCCGATCTCGTGATCAGCTTTCTTACGCGGGCCAATTATCTGGCAGCGGCCTTTTCGCGTTTCTATGGGTACCGCTGCATCATCAGCGAACGCAGTGATACCACCGGTCGACTGGGGGGCGGCATTGCCGGCTGGTGCAAAAAGCGTCTGGTGCGCTCACTGTATCCTCTTGCCCATCATGTCATCGCGGTATCCGACGGCATCCGACAAAGCCTTGTAACCCGTTACGGTGTATCGGAGTCTGCCATCAGCGTGATTCACAATCCCTGCGACCTGCTCCGCACGCAACAACTTGCCCAACAACGCAGCGCCGTGACGCAAAACAGTTTTCTGCGCAACGGGTGCATTCTGGCCGCCGGCCGGCTGGTGGAGAGCAAACGGTTCGATCTGCTGATCCGCGCCTATGCCCAGGGCAATTTCGCGATACCGCTGGTGATCCTGGGGGATGGCCCCCGACTGAAGGATCTGGAAAAGCTTGCCGGCAAACTGGGCGTGACGGACCGCGTGCTGTTCACCGGCTTCCTCGCCAATCCCTACGCGGTGATGGCATGCGCCACCGTGTATGTGCTGTGCTCGGAGCTGGAGGGATTTCCCAACAGCCTGCTGGAAGCCATGGGCATCGGCCTGCCGGTGATCGCCACCAACTGTCATCACGGACCGGCGGAAATTCTCGATGAAACCATCATGCCCGCGATCAACGGCGTACATCAGGCCCGATACGGCGTGCTGGTGCCCACCGGCGACGCCAGCGCGCTGACCCAGGCCCTGCAGCGGGTGCTGACCAATCCCGCGCTGCAAGCTTCACTGGCACAGCGTGCACAACAGCGGGCCAGCCAGTTCACGCTGCCGGCCACTGTCGCCCGCTACGCGGAAACCA
>JBMOPR010000124.1:0-3697 GCA_049323075.1 Pseudomonadota bacterium | reverse complement strand
GGAAACCCTGGCGCAGAAGCAGGAACTGGAGCTGGCCGCCAGCAAGGCGGAAGATTCCCAGGCCCGCGAATGGTTGATGGGGCGGGTGGCCCAGCTGGATCAGGCATTGAGCCCGCAGTCGTCCATGGCGCCGGTGTCACCCCGCGTGTACGTGCACATCGTGCGCGAGGACCAGCGCAGCAAGGCCAATGCAGTGGCCGATGCATTGCGCACGTCAGCGGTGATTGTGCCCGGCGTGGACCTGGTGAAAAGCGGCCCCTCCAGCAGTGAGCTGCGTTATTTCCGGCGGGTGGAGCAGGCCGAGGCGGAAGGCATCGCATCCACCATCAGTGCGCTCTGGCCCGGCGTCACGGCCCGCTATGTGGCGGGCTATGAAAATTCCACCGGCATCCGGCCCCGGCATTTCGAGCTGTGGCTGTCTGCCAGCCCATAATCAGTCCCCATAAAAGGAAGCGCGCATGAATCGTACACTGTTCCACTTTTTGCTGGCGCTGTTCGGTGGGGGGTTCGCGCTGGCGTTCGCCCTGATCTGCGTGCCGCCATTTCTTGAAAATCCTGATTTGCTGGCGGCTGCGGCGGCGGGTTTTGTGAACCCTTACTCGACGGGCTATTCCCTGGACGCGGTTTTCTGCTGGCTGGTGCTCACCGCCTGGATTCTGCATGAAGCGCGCGAGAAAGGTATTCGCCACGGCTGGATCGCGATTCTGCTGGGCATGGTGCCCGGCGTGGCCACCGCGTTTGCGTTTTATCTGTGGTTGCGGCAGCGGCAATATTCGGGCCGATAATCTCTCGCAGGTTATCAACACACAGTTTTCCACGATTAAGGAACCCACCATGCGCGAGAGACTTTTGCGGGTCGCTTTAATCATCCGGTTGACTGCTGGTGCTGTTTTGATGGCTCAAGCCAGCCTGTTGCTGGCCAGCGACGCTTTCGCCGATACGCTCGATAGCGAAAAAGGCCGCATCACTGCTACCCCTGTCCTGAGCGGACTAAAGCATCCCTGGGGGATGGCGTTTCTGCCCGACGGCCGGATGCTGGTAACGGAACGCTCCGGCACCATTCGGTATGTCACCTCCGATGGCAGTAAAAGCGGGCCGTTGTCCGGGATGCCAGACATTGAGGTCGGCGGGCAGGGCGGTCTGTTCGATGTGATTCTTGATCCCGATTTTGGCAGGAATCGATGGATTTACTTCAGTTACAGCGAACCGGGAGATGGAGGCAACAGCACCGCTGTGGCGCGGGCCACTCTGCAGGAAAATGCCATCGCGGATCTGACAGTGATCTTCCGGCAACAACCCAAATTCAATAGCGCGCAACATTTTGGCGGCCGTCTGGTGTTCACGCCCGATGGCCATCTGTTCATCACCCTGGGTGAGCGAGGCCGGCGCTCCCTGGATTCGCAGACCCTGAATACCCATCACGGCAAAGTGGTACGCATTCATCCGGACGGCAGCATCCCGCTGGACAATCCCTTCATCCAAGATCCGGCGGCGTTGGGTGCCATCTGGTCTTACGGTCACCGCAACGTGCAGGGTGCCGCGCTGCATCCACAAACCGGGCAGCTGTGGACCCATGAACACGGCCCGCAGGGCGGCGATGAGATCAACATTATCCGGCCGGGGAAAAATTATGGCTGGCCTGTCATCACCTACGGTGAACAATACGGTGGCGGCAGAATTGGCGATACCGCCAGGAGCGGCCTGGAGCAGCCGTTGCACTACTGGGTGCCGTCCATCGCGCCGAGTGGCATGGCCTTCTACACGGCGGATCTGTTTCCCGCCTGGCGCAACAACCTGCTGGTCGGTTCGCTGAAATTCGGTCAGCTGGTACGGCTGGAACTGAATGGCGACAAGGTCATCCATGAAGAACGGATCAAGATCGGTTCGCGTGTGCGTGATGTGCGGCAGGGGCCTGACGGCGCCATTTATTTGCTGACGGATGAAGACGATCGCCAGTTGCTGCGCCTGACACCGGCCGGATTGAAGTGAGAGAGATTTCTGCGCAATAGCGTATGGCTCTGCTGGTTGCCGCGCCGCGTGTCCTGGCACGCGCGTGGCAGCAGTGGGGCAAAGCGGTTATAGTAAAAAAAACTGCCGCCGGTGATTTCATGCCCCGATCCGTCACCACCAAAACCAGAAAAAAATCCACACCGGACAATGCCCGTCTGCGCATTCAGCTGCGTGTGTTGCTGGACGCTGAAATTGCACTGGGCCCCGGCAAGGCAGAATTGTTGCAGGCGATTCACACCACCGGATCGATCTCGGCGGCGGGCCGCGCCATGGACATGAGTTATCGTCGCGCCTGGCTGCTGGTGGATGCGATGAACCGCTGTTTTGTCGAACCGCTGGTGGATACCGCCAAGGGTGGCAGCCAGGGCGGCGGTGCGCGGCTGACGCCACTGGGTGAACAGGTTCTGGGAATTTACCGGCAGATGCAGGATGAAGCGCGTGCCGTGGCGGAACCGCATTTCCGGCAACTGGCGGCGCTATTGCGTGACGAGCCGTTGCCGCCACCCGGATGACAGGACCGGATCGGCATCCTGCAACAGCACCAGCCGGCCGCTTTCCATCGTGTAGCAGCAGTCCGCCAGAAATTGCACTTCGCTCACCGCATGGGTGACATACAGCATCGGAATGGCAAATTCGTCCTTGATGCGCAGCAGGAACGCCAGAATCTGATGCTTCAGCCGTTCATCCAGCGCCGACAGGGGTTCATCCAGCAACAGTAACCGGGGTGCATACAGAATGGCGCGGCCCAGCGCCACCCGTTGCTGTTCACCGCCCGACAGCGAGCGCGGCTTGCGTTCCAGCAGCGGCCCGATTTCCAGCAGGTCCACCACGGATTCCAGGGTGAAGCGCCGCTCCGCCAGCGGAATGTTGCGATAGCCGTACAGCAGGTTGTGGCGCACCGACAGGTGGGGCAGCAGCTGGCCGTCCTGAAATACCAGACCAATGCGACGCTGGTGGGCGGGAATGTGGATGCGGCTGCGGCTGTCGAACAGCACCCGGCCATCCAGTGTGATGGTGCCCTGTTGCGGTTTCACCAGCCCGGCCACGGCGCCCAGTAACGTGCTCTTGCCGCCGCCGGACGGGCCCAGAATGCCGGTCACAGGATGTTGCAGGTTGTGTTGCACCTGCAGGTGAAAATCGCCGCGCTGCACGACAAAATCCAGTTCAAGCATGACGTACCCCCAGCCAGCGTTCCGCGCGCCGTTGCAGCAGATTGCTGAGCAGCAGCGATAAAAACGCGAAGGTCAGGCAGATCGCGATCAGGCGCATCGCCATGTTGTTGCCGTCCACCTGATGGGTGGCGGAATAGATCGCCAGCGGCAGGGTCTGGGTTTCGCCCATGATGTTGCCGGCAAAGGTGATGGTGGCGCCGAATTCACCGAGCGAGCGGCTGAACACCATGATGGCGCCCACCAGAATACCGGGCAGCGCCAGCGGCAGTGTCACGGTGAGCCAGACTTTCGCCGGACTCGATCCCAGCGTGCGCGCCGCGCTCTCGATGCGGGTGTCGATCATCTGCACCGCAATGCGGGCGGCCTGCACCATCAGCGGAAAGGCGATGGTGGCCGACGCCAGCACCGCGCCTTTCCAGTTGAACGCCAGCTGGATATTGAAATTCTCCAGCAGCCAGCGCCCCAGCACGCCCTGCGATCCAAACAGCACCAGCAGCAAATAGCCGGGCACCGTG
>JBMOPR010000123.1:0-3719 GCA_049323075.1 Pseudomonadota bacterium | reverse complement strand
CGACCATGGACCAGGCCTCCACACAACGAAAACGGTAGATGCGTTCTTCGAGCGCGTGAGGCTTGAGCAGATCCTCCAGGTTAAGCTTGAGAGGTTTGCTGACGGCTCCTTCGATGGAAACAGTCCAGGGGTCGACACGGAATTTGCCGCTGTTTTCGACCGGGTCGGACTTGCCGGTGCCAAACTCGTAGAAATTGTTGTAGCGCGTGGCGTCCTCGAATGGGGTGAGGGTTTCGCCGGTTGTATCAGGGATTTTGCCGCGGCTTGAAAGCTTGTCGGTCAACAGCGATTTCCAGCCTGTCGAGGGCGCTGCCAGAAGCGAGCCCGATGCGCTACCGAGAGCAAGCCCGGCGCCCAGCATGCCGGTGTTCCTTATCCAGTCCCGCCGCGACAGGTACTGACTTTCGGACGTGATTTCCGAGGCTTTGGGGTCGGATGAGCGGGGAATTCGGATCAGCATGGGCACCTCCTGCGCTTGATGTAAGGTTTAGACGCGGGAGGTGCCGGTTTGTTACGGCCGGGGTTTACGAAAAGAGGTGAGTGGCCCGCTGAGGGCGTAAACAAGGAACAGCCCCCACAACACGCCGGCGGGATAGGAGAAAATCACGGCGATCGCCAGCACAACGACAAGAATCACGAAGAACGGCACGCGTCCTTTGAAATCCAGCTCCTTGAAGCTGTTGTAACGCACATTGCTGACCATCATGACCGCAGCAAAGGCCGTGATGATGGCAGCGGCCACCGAAACTACGCCGCCACTGCCGTCGATCTGGAGGGAAGTTCCAAGCCACACCATGCCCGCCACCACGGCAGCAGCGGACGGACTGGGCAGACCGGTGAAATAGCGTTTGTCGGCAGTATCGATCTGCACGTTGAAACGGGCCAGGCGCAGGGCTGCGCATGCGGCATAGACGAAGGCCACCATCCAGCCGACCTTGCCGAGGGTGGACAAAGACCAGGCATAGGCCACGAGCGCTGGCGCGATGCCGAACGAAATACAGTCGGAGAGACTATCGTATTGCGCGCCGAATTCGCTCTGCGTATTGGTCATGCGGGCAACGCGGCCGTCGAGCCCATCGAAAATCATCGAGATGAAAATGGCGATGGCCGCGGTTTCAAACAGTCCGTTCATGGCGGCGACGATGGCATAGAAGCCTGAAAACAACGCACCGGTTGTGAACAGATTGGGCAGCAGATACACACCGCGCCGCCGTACCTTCTTGCCGCCTTCGATTTCCCCCTCGACCACCTCGAAGGTGACGCCGTCGTCGTCCTGCTCGGCCTCTTCCCGGGGCTCTTCCTTATCCTTGGCGTCGCGCAAATTGACGACAGCTGCGGCAGGATCTTTTTTGGATTCGTGTTTGGTGGGTTCTTTGTCAGTCATGAGTCGACCTGATGCGTTGCACGATTGTGGAACTACTTTGAGCCTGTACACCTTTTTTTTCAACCGTGGAAACAAAAAACGCGGCCGGAGCCGCGTTTTTCGCATATGGATATAACCAATCAGTTCTTGGACTTGTCGATAATCTTGTTGGCATTGATCCAGGGCATCATTTCCCGCAGCTTGGCGCCAACCTGCTCGATCGGATGAGCAGCATTGTTGCGGCGGTAAGCGGTCATGGACGGATAGTTGTGCGCGCCTTCGGCGATGAACATCTTGGCGTATTCACCGTTCTGGATGCGCTTGAGTGCATTGCGCATGGCCGCACGGGATTCCGCGTTGATGACTTCGGGGCCTGTCACATATTCGCCATATTCCGCGTTGTTGGAAATGGAGTAGTTCATGTTGGCGATGCCGCCTTCGTACATCAGGTCAACGATCAGTTTGAGCTCATGCAGACACTCGAAGTATGCCATTTCCGGTGCGTAGCCCGCTTCCACCAGGGTTTCAAAACCGGCTTTTACGAGCTCCACTGCACCACCGCACAGAACGGCCTGCTCGCCGAACAGGTCAGTTTCGGTTTCATCCTTGAAGGTGGTTTCGATAATGCCGGTGCGGCCGCCACCGATCGCAGATGCATAGGAAAGGGCCAGGTTCTTGGCATTGCCGGATGCATTCTGGAAGATCGCGATCAGATCAGGGATACCGCCACCTTTCACGAACTCGGAACGCACGGTGTGACCGGGTGCCTTGGGCGCCACCATGATCACGTCCAGATCCTTGCGCGGCACAACCTGGTTGTAGTGGATCGCGAAACCATGAGCGAATGCCAGCGTGGAGCCGGGACGGATATTGGGCTCGATTTCGTTGCGGTACAGCTGGGACTGGAACTCGTCCGGGGTCAGGATCATGATCACGTCCGCCCACTTGACCGCTTCGGGAACCGCTTTCACCGACAGACCTGATTTTTCCGCTTTAACGGCCGACGCCGAACCGGGACGCAGTGCCACCACAACATCGACGCCCGAATCCTTCAGGTTGTTGGCGTGGGCATGGCCTTGTGAGCCGTAGCCGATGATCGCCACCTTTTTGCTCTGGATGATGGAAAGGTCGCAATCTTTGTCGTAGTAAATTTTCATGTTCATTCCTCTATATGAAATCCCGATCAGCCGGGTTGAGCGTCGTGTATATAAAGTTGAAAAGTGCAGGTTGGCTCAGAGCGCCAGAACCTTGTCGCCGCGGGCGATGCCGGACACGCCGGTGCGCACCACTTCCAGGATGGAGGCTTCACCGACGGACTCGATGAACGCATCCAGCTTGTCGCTGGTACCGGCCAGTTGCACGGTATAGACCGAACTGGTGACATCCACGATCTGGCCACGGAAGATATCGGCGGTACGCTTGATTTCGGCACGCTGGGCGCCGGTGGCCTTGAGCTTGATCAGCATCAGTTCGCGCTCGATATGCGCACCTTCGCTGAGATCCACCAGCTTCACCACTTCCACCAGCTTGTTGAGCTGTTTGGTGATCTGCTCGATCACGCGGTCGTTGCCGGTAGTGGTGAGGGTAAGCCGCGACAGCGTGTTGTCGTTGGTCGGCGCCACAGTCAGGGTTTCAATGTTGTAGCCACGCTGGGAAAACAGACCCACCACGCGGGACAGCGCACCCGGTTCGTTTTCCATCAGGATAGAAATGATTCGACGCATGTTCAGGTCCGCTCCGTTTTGTTCAGCCACATGTCACGCATTGAGCCGTCCTTGATCTGCATCGGGTAGACGTGCTCGCTGGGGTCGACGTAGATGTCCATAAACACCAGGCGGTCCTTCTGGGCGAAGGCTTCCTTCATGGCGTCTTCGAGATCTTCCGGCTGGGTGACCTTGATGCCAACGTGACCATAGGCCTCTGCCAGCTTGATGAAATCCGGCAGGGATTCTTCATAGGTGGAGCTGGAGTGACGGCCCTGGTACTGCATGTCCTGCCACTGGCGCACCATGCCCAGGGACTGGTTGTTGACGTTGATGATCTTCACCGGGAAGTTGTACTGGAGACAGGTGGACAGCTCCTGGATGTTCATCTGGATGCTGCCTTCACCCGTTACACAGGCTACGGTGGCATCGGGATTCGCCACCAGCGCACCCATGGCCGCCGGCAGACCGAAGCCCATGGTGCCCAGCCCGCCGGAGTTGATCCACTGGCGCGGCCGCTTGAACTTGTAGTACTGGGCCGCAAACATCTGGTGCTGGCCCACGTCGGACGTCACGATGGCCTCGCCATTGGTAACCCGGTACAGGCACTCGATCACCTGTTGTGGCTTGAGAATGCCGGGCCGGGTTTCGTA
>JBMOPR010000122.1:0-3724 GCA_049323075.1 Pseudomonadota bacterium | reverse complement strand
GCGGCGTTTCTGCTGGCCGGATTGTTGGCAGACCACGTTTTCAATCCCCTGATGCGGGAGGGTGGCGCCTGGGCTCCATTGTTCGGGCCGGTCTGGGGAGTGGGCGAGGGCAGGGGTGTCGCGTTGATGATCAGTTTGTTTGGCGTACTCAGCTTGCTGATGGTTTTTGTGGCCTGGGGCACTGCATCGATCCGTCGCGCCGATCTTGATCTGCCCGACGAAAATATGCCGAATCCGTCACAAAATGAGCTGTCGGCCCAGACCGTCCGTCCAGCGACGAACGGCTGACTGTAAGTTGTGTAACTTGTTGTTTTCAAACTGTTAAGTTTTCACATTTCTCGTATCCCGGGTTTGACCGGGGCAGGTGTATCGCTTTTAATTCTTGGTAGACAGTGGAATAACTGCGGTATACTTTTCCTATTCTTGCACCGTTGTACTACTTTGGTGCTCAGCAGTCACATTGGGGTTGCCCGCTATCCGGCGACGGTTCAGGCAAAATAACAAGAAAACGGTGGCAGTAAGCAATGGTCATGACATCCAGTCCCAAGGTTGCCCAGAGTCCCTGGTTCCAGGTTCCTCGTCCTGTCGATGCGCCCCGGTTGCGGTTGTTCTGTTTTTCCTACGCCGGCGGCAATGCATCCACCTATCGCGACTGGCACCGTTTGCTGCCCGCCGACGTTGAAGTCTGTTCCGTCCAGTTACCCGGCCGTGGCTCCCGTTTCAAGGAGCGGGCCCATACTACCCTGAACAGCCTGCTTGATGCCCTACAGACCGCCATTCAGCCTTATGTCGGTGTTCCCTACGCATTTTTCGGCCACAGCATGGGCGCCCAGGTGGCGTTTGAACTGGCCCGGCGTCTGCGTGATTCCGGCGCACGCCAGCCAGCCTGTCTGATAGTGTCCGGCAGACGGGGCCCGCAGCGTCCACCGCGTAACAAACCTATTCACACCCTGCCGGAACCCCAATTCCGCGATGAAATCCGTCGTCTGAATGGCACTCCGGAAGAAGCGCTGAACAATCCCGAACTGATGGATCTCGTCAGCCCGATCCTGCGCGCCGATTGCCAGGTTGTGGAAACCTGGGAATACCGCCCGTCCGAGCCCATCGACGTGCCAGTACTGGCATTGGGTGGAGTCAAGGACAAACAGGTGTCCCTGGATGATCTGGAAGACTGGCGTTCCGTGACAAAAGGACCGTTCAGCCTTGAGCTGTTCTCCGGGGACCACTTCTTCATCAACCAGGTGACCGAATCCCTGCTCAATACCGTCAGCCAGGCCCTGAACTGTGTGTTGGGGCGGGCCGAGGGTCTGCTTTCCAGGCGTTGATTCTGTCGAAATCTCCGGCTCCCCGTCGTCGTCACCATTCGCCATTGGAAGTCGCTGCTGCTACAGTGACTTCCAAGTGCAAATTCTTGGTTCAACCAATTAATTTTTGGGATCAATTCAGCTAATATGCCGGATCGCCGCATGTTTACGGTACCCTGCATGCCATTGATTCCCCCGTATTTCTTGATAGCGACGGCACTGTCCGTTCCTGAAGAAAAGAAGATAACAAGATGAAAAAGCTATTGAAGATAGGGCTTCCCGTTGTAGCAGTTGTCGCGGCGCTTGCGGTTTACTTCTTTCACTTCGCCAACAAGACCGAGGTCGCATCCCAGAAGCCCGAAGTGCGTATTCCCCTTGTGAATATCGCTCCGGTCCGCGCCCAGTCCATGAATATCCCGCTTTTTACCCGCGGCACCGTCACACCCAGCACCCAGATCCATCTCGTATCCGAAGTCTCCGGACAGATTGTCGAGATTTCGCCGAATTTTTCTGCGGGTGGCTTTTTCAAGCGCGGCGAAGTGCTGGTGCGTGTCGACACCCTCGAATACGACGTCATGATCAAGCGCGCCGAGGCTGCCAAGGCCCAGGCGTACCAGACCTTCCTGCAGGCCAAGGCCGAACGCAAGGCCCGCTCCATGGGGCGCAGCGTGCAGGACAACACACTGGCCAGCTTTGAAGTGCAGGTGCGCCAGGCGGAAGCGCACTACCTGGCAACCAGTTCCGAACTGGAAGCGATGAAGAAGCAGCGCGAGCGTACGACCGTGCGGGCGCCCTTCGATGGCCGTGTGCTGACAGCCGGTCTCAACATAGGCCAGTTTCTGCGGCCTGGTGCGCAAATGGGCGTGATCTATGCGGTGGACGTTGCGGAAGTGCGGCTGCCACTGTCGGATCGCCAGCTCGGGCTGGTGGACGTGCCGGGACGGATGTCCGACCAGGAAACGCTGGCCATGCCCGAAGTTCTCTTCACCGAGGAATTTGCGGGCAAAACCTTTACCTGGAAAGGACAGGTGGTCCGTACCGAAGGGGGCGTGGACGAGCGCAACCGTCTTCTGTACGTGGTGGCTCATGTGCCAGATCCCTATGGCATCGATGCCGGTCAACCTGGTCGTCCCGAACTGGTGGCGGGTTCCTTCGTTGAAGCCAAAATTGCCGGTCGCAAATTCGAGCGCGTCTTCGCCATTCCGCGCAAGGCGTTGCGTAATGGCAATGAAGTCTGGGTAGTGACTGACGACAGTCGTCTCAGCAAGCGCGAAATCGGCATCCTCCACAAGGAAAAGGATACCGTCTACATCAACACCGGCATTGATGACGGTGAGCAGGTAGTCCTGAACCAGCTGGATATTGCGGTTGAGGGCATGCGGGTGCGAACCCAGCTGCAGGAAAATCCGGATCAGGTGGAGTCAGAAGTCGTCGCGGGGGACAACCCGTTTGCCGGCGGTCGACAGGTCGCGCCGGCGATTACGGCACCTCCGGCTCCCGCTGCCCGGGAACCCAAGGCGATGTCGATCAATATTTCCGAAGAAAAGGCCCGTGATCTTGCTGGCAAGGCCAAGGATTACTACGAAGGTCTGGATGACGAGCAGAAAGCCAGGCTGAAAGACAATGCCATGAAGCTCGGCAAGCAGCTGGGTGCGCTGCAGGACGCGCTGAAGGTGCCAGCGCCGGCCAAAACCGAACCCGCGCCCAAGTCTTCGACCCCGCCCGAAACAGCTTCCTCTGCGCCTCCTGCTACTGCACCCGCGCCCGTAGCACCTGCAGCAACACCACCCGAGCAGCCAGCCCCATCGACGGCGGATGCCTCCATGTCGCCGCTGGCAGAGCAACTGGAGCAGGATCTTGCCCGGCAGGCTCCGGTGGCAGATGAACAACCAGTTGCAGCTGCAACCCCTGAGGCACAGACAGCTCCGGCGCCCGCTGCTGCTGTTGAACCTGAACCCCAGACCAGCGCGGCTCAGCCGGTAGTCGATACCGGCAGCAAGGGCGCAGCCGGTGTCATCACCACTGTTTCGGCACCCAAGCCCCTGGTGGAATCCAGCCAATGAGAAACCTCATGACGTGGCCCGTATCCTTTTCCAAGGCGACGCTGCTCGCCGGCGTATTTCTGTCCCTGACCCTTGTTGCAGGCTGCAAGGGTGGCAGTGAGTCTTCCGGCATCACTGCAGCCAAAGTGAAACCTGAAACATCGGCCTCCGAAGTACATACCCTGGAAGATGGCAGCCGTTACAGCGGTGACCTCGTCAATGGAAAAAAAGAAGGCCAGGGCCTTTATGTCTGGGCCAATGGCGACACGTACGAAGGCCAGTGGCAAAACGACGTCATGAGCGGAGACGGCCTGTTCAAGGACGCACAAGGGCGTATCTACAAAGGCAAGTGGGCCAGCGGATTGTTCAATGGCAAGG
>JBMOPR010000121.1:0-3727 GCA_049323075.1 Pseudomonadota bacterium | reverse complement strand
GGACGCACTGGGCAAACAGGTGCCCTTCCCCAGCCGTCTGGGGCAGCCGTCGGAATACGCGCTGATGGTACACAGCATCATTGCCAATCCCATGCTCAATGGCGAAGTCATTCGCCTGGACGGCGCGATCCGCATGCCGCCACGCTGAGACACAGGTCGCAGACAAATTTACGTGAGAAAAAGACATGTCATTCAAAACACGCATTACCGAATTGCTGGGCATCGAATACCCCATCGTACAGGGCGGCATGATGTGGGTCGGGCGCGCAGAACTGGCAGCCGCTGTGTCCAACGCCGGCGGCCTGGGCATTCTGACCGCACTGACACAACCCTCGCCCGATGAATTGCGCCGGGAAATCGATCGTTGCCGGTCCATGACCGACAAACCTTTCGGCGTCAACCTGACCATACTGCCTTCGGTGAATCCCCCTCCTTACGCGGCCTATCGCAAGGCGATCATCGACGGTGGCATCAAGGTGGTGGAAACCGCCGGCCACAATCCGCAGGAACATGTGGAAGACTTCAAGGCGCACGGCATAAAGGTGATTCACAAATGCACCGCGGTTCGTCATGCCTTGTCCGCCGAGCGCATGGGCGTGGATGCCATTTCCATCGATGGGTTTGAGTGCGCAGGCCACCCGGGGGAAGATGACATTCCAGGGTTGATCCTGATTCCCGCGGCTGCCAACAAGGTCAAGATCCCCATGCTGGCTTCCGGCGGCTTTGCCGATGGCCGGGGTCTGGTAGCCGCACTGGCGCTGGGCGCAGACGGAATCAATATGGGCACCCGCTTCTGCGCCACCGTCGAAGCACCCATCCACCAGCGCGTAAAACAATTCCTGGTGGATAACGATGAACGCGCCACCAATCTGATTTTCCGCTCACTGCGCAACACCGGCCGCGTCGGCAAGAACAGCGTTTCGGATGAGGTGGTGAAAATCCTAAAGAATCCGGAAGCAAAATTTGAACATGTATCGCATCTGGTGAAGGGCGCCGACGGCAGGAAAGCGCTCGAAAGCGGAGACATCAATGCAGGTCTGATCTGGGCAGGTCAGGTACAGGGCCTGATCAATGATATTCCTACCGTTGCAGAATTGATGCATCGGATTATTGGCGAAGCCAGGGACATCATTCAGAGTCGCCTGAATCCGGTACTGGGGTAGTTTGACGTTGCGCCTGCTGACTGCTTTTCCTCAAGTACCAGCAGGCGTTTTTTTGGCGGGACTGTCGCGTCGGTTTGCATTCTCCCTTTGCGCGTACCAGGCCACTGCATTCCTCACCGTTTCCCTGATGGGGCGCGGACTCCAACGCAATTCCCTGCGGGCCTTGCTGTTATCCATCGCCTGAAAGACATTGGAGAGAAAAACAGCGTCAGTACTCACCATATAGTCTTTTTGTCCAAACAGTTTCAGCAATCTCTCGGCCGTCCAGGCGATACCGTATGCCAAAGGGCGGGGCACCACATGCACCGGCTGACTGCCTCCCTCAGCTGCGGCCATGTTATAGAAATCACGATTGCTGATGAATTCATTTGCAATAATGTAACGATCACCAGATTTGCCATGCTGCTCCGCCAGCAACGCAGCCTGCGCAACGTCCCGAATATCAACGGTAGGCGCACCCGCATCAATGGTGAAGCGAACCTTGCCCCGCGCAACATCCCACAGCATTTTTCCGTGCGGCGTTGGCTGGTAATCCTCAGGGCCGTAGGTATTGGCCACGCACAAAGCCACACCCGGCAATCCCCTTTCACGACAGTAACGAAGAAAATGCCTCTCCGCCTGCAACCGGGCAAGGATGTAGGGCGGCGCCCGATCAAGCCAGTTGAATTCAGTGTCTTCCGTAACCGGTCCGGCAGGATTGATTCCCAGGGTACCCATGGTACTGGTAAAAACAAATCGCTCGACACCACAGGACAAGGCAGCGTCCATGGCATTCATCAGGCCATCAACATTGTTCCGGTAGATGGGGCCGGGATCCGTCAACCAGAAACGTGGATCGACTGCGCTGTAAAACACGCTGCCACATCCCCTCATCGCCGTCACCAGGGATGCGGCATCGAGCACATCGCCATACACAATCTGCACCGGCAACGTCTCCAGCGCCTGTTTATCGCTGGATTTACGCAACAATACCCTGACGGTGCGCCCCTGCCTGACCAGCGCCCGCGCGGTGTGACTACCCACAAAGCCGCTCGCACCAGCGACCAGTACAGGCTTGTCATCAACACTCTGAAGCTTCACTGTCACCGCAACGTATTTCCACTGTTACATGCACGCATAATCTGGACCGGCATCTGCTGAACAGACTTGCACAGGAACGCGGCCCAGCAGTACAAACCTTGCCAGCACTAGTTGCGCAATGCATGCAGGTTTCTGAAATATTCAAGCGCCTGAGGATTCGCCAGAGACTCCACATTCTTTACCGGCCGACCATGCACCACATCCCGCACCGCCAGTTCTGTGATTTTTCCGGAATGGGTCCGCGGAATATCGGGGACAGCCAGAATTTTTGCCGGAACATGGCGCGGCGTGGCGTTGGACCGAATTTCACTTTTTACTCTTTGCACCAGGCTGTCGGTGAGTTGGCAACCTTCCTTCAATCTCACAAACAGCACGACTCGCACATCGTTATCCCAGTCCTGCCCTATCACCACCGCTTCCAGAATGTCTTCGATATTTTCCACCTGCCGATAGATCTCCGCCGTGCCAATGCGCACACCTCCCGGATTCAGCGTGGCATCGGAACGGCCATAAAATATCATGCCCAGCTCTGGTGTCAGCTCCACCCAGTCGCTGTGGCACCAGACATTGGCAAACCTGGAAAAATAGGCATCGAAATAGCGCCGCCGGTCTGGATCATTGAGGAATCCAAGCGGCATGCCCGGATGCGGAGACAGACAGACCAGCTCACCGGGCTCACCCATGATCGAAATTCCCCGGCTGTCAAAGACCCGGACATCCATACCCAGATGACGTTTTTGACATTGCCCCGCATACACAGGACCTATGGGATTTCCCCCGACGAAACATCCAATGATGTCAGTACCGCCAGAAATGGACGACAGGCACACATCTTTTTTCCAGGATTCATACACGTACTGAAACCCATCGGCAGACAAAGGCGATCCCGTGGACATCATCGTGCGCAGAGAGGAAAAATCGTGGGTTTCGATCGGCGCCACACCCTGCTTGGCACATGAATCAAGATACTTGGCCGATGTACCAAAGTGCGTCACTGCTTCCGCTGCCACGATATCAGGCAGGCTGCAGGCATTGGGGTAAGTGGGCGAACCTTCATACAGCACGAGCGTCGCACCGGATGCCAATGCACTCACCTGCCAATTCCACATGGCCCAGCCACAGGTTGTAAAATACAACAGACGATCGCCAGACTGTATGTCACATTGCAGCTGGTGTTCTTTCAGATGGTGCAACAGGGTTCCGCCCACGGTATGGACAAAACATTTGGGCAACCCCGTGGTACCGGAAGAAAACAGGATGAACAGCGGATCGCGGAAATTCACAGGCGTGAACTGTACGGGCTCTTCGGCATAATCCGCGCAAAGGTCGGCCAGCAAAATGCCCTTCTCACCCAGCACATCGATATTGGGCTGCTCGCTGACAAAGGGAATGACAACCGTTCTTTTGACGCTGCCAATATGCGCGCCCAGTTCTGCCATCGCCCGCAGTGAATCGAATGTCTTGCCGTTATAGGTGTAACCATC
>JBMOPR010000120.1:0-3731 GCA_049323075.1 Pseudomonadota bacterium | reverse complement strand
CCCACATCGCGCTGCTCGTTGAAGGCGACCGACGCCACAATCCCCACACCCAGCCCCAATTCCACATAGGATTTGATCACGTCCGCATCCAGCGCCGACAGCACGATATCCGGCAGCAGCCCCGCGTCGTGAAACGTTTTTTCCAGTAACGCGCGGCCGGTGAAACCTTCGTGGTAGGTGATGATCGGATGCGCGGCAATCGCGTCCAGTGTCAGCGGCAGTTGCTGTTCCAGTTCATGCCCGGCCGGCACGATCACCGCGTGGTGCCAGCTGTAAAAGGGAAACGACGCCAGCTCGGGAATTTCCCCCAGCGTCTCGGTAGCGACACCGATATCCGCCTCGCCATCCAGCAGCAGCTGCGCGATTTCCGCCGGGCTGCCCTGGTGCAGTTTCAGATGCACTTTCGGGTACAGCTTCTTGAATTCCGTCACCACTTTCGGCAACGCATAACGCGCCTGGGTGTGGGTGGTGGCGATGGTGAGACGGCCACTGTCCTGCTGGCTGTACTGCTCTGCCAGATTTTTGATGTTGCGCGCGTCCAGCAGCATGCGCTCGACGATTTTCACCATCTCCTTGCCCGGCTCGGTCAAACCCAGCAACCGCTTGCCCTTGCGCACGAACAGTTCGACGGACAGTTCGTCTTCCAGATCCTTGATATGTTTCGATACGCCGGACTGCGACGTGTACAGCGTGTTGGCCACTTCCGTCAGATTGAAATTGCGCCGCACGGTTTCGCGGACAATCCGCAACTGCTGAAAATTCATTTGCGTACACCCAGTCCCGCATCGGAACGCTCAAATACTTTCAACCGCGACGGCAGCAGACGCACGATCTGCCCCGCCACCAATGCCAGTTCCTTCACCCGGGCCTGCTCGATTTCCACTTCGAAATGCTGGCCGGTGGCGCCGTTGACGCCGTCCAGTTCCACCCGCGCACTGACACCGAACGACAGGACACGGTTCACCTTGGCCTTGATGCCGGCGGTGCTTGCGGGATCAGTAACAATTTCCAGTTCGTGGGGCCGCGCGAAGGCGTACACTTCCGAACCCTGTGACAACACCTTGTTGTCGTGCGGCACGGCATCCTCGCCCACCCGCACCTGGTTGTCATCGATGCGGCCATGAAACAGGTTCACCGAACCGAGGAAGCCATACACGAACGGCGTCGCAGGATGGCCGTACACTTCTTCCGGCGTGCCCACCTGCTCCACCTTGCCGTGATCCATCAGCACCACGCGGTCTGCCACTTCCAGCGCTTCTTCCTGATCATGGGTCACGAAAATCGACGTGATGTGCAATTCGTCGTGCAACTTGCGCAGCCAGCGCCGCAGTTCCTTGCGCACTTTTGCATCCAGCGCGCCGAACGGTTCGTCCAGCAGCAGCACGCGGGGTTCCACCGCCAGTGCGCGGGCCAGGGCAATGCGCTGGCGCTGGCCACCGGACAACTGCGCGGGAAAACGGTCCGCCAGCCAGTCCAGTTGCACCAGGTTCAGCAGGTCGTGCACCTTCTGTTTGATCTGCGCTTCACTGGGCCGCACGTTGCGCGGTTTCATCCGCATGCCGAAGGCCACGTTGTCGAATACCGTCATGTGTTTGAACAGCGCGTAATGCTGGAACACAAAACCCACCTGGCGTTCGCGCACATGGGTGGCGGACGCATCCTCGCCATCCAGCAGCACATTGCCCGCGTCGGCCTGCTCCAGCCCCGCGATGATGCGCAGCAGAGTGGTCTTGCCGCAACCGGACGGGCCCAGCAGTGCCACCAGCTCGCCGCTGGGAAAGTCCAGCGACACATTGTCGAGTGCGGTAAAGCTGCCGAAACGCTTCTGGATGTTGTGGACCTGAATGCTCATGATGGGACTCCTTCAGTACTCTGTTTCAAGCCCTGCTCTACCCGCTGCTCCACCCAGGTCTTGATCACCAGGGTGACCAGAGCCAGCAGCGCCAGCAACGAAGCCACGGCAAAGGCAGCAGCAAACTGATATTCGTTGTAAAGAATTTCCACGTGCAGCGGCATGGTGTTGGTTTCGCCGCGAATCTTGCCCGACACGACTGACACCGCGCCGAATTCACCCATCGCCCGTGCGTTACACAGAATCACGCCGTACAGCAGTCCCCATTTGATGTTGGGCAACGTCACATACCAGAAGGTTTGCCAGCCGTTGGCGCCCAGCACGATGGCGGCCTCTTCCTCTTCGCGCCCCTGTGCCTGCATCAGCGGGATCAGTTCCCGCGCCACAAACGGGAAAGTGACAAATACGCTGGCGAGCACGATGCCGGGGACGGCGAAGATCACCTTCATGTCGTGCTCGATCAGCCACGCACCAAACCAGCCGTTGGCGCCGAACACCAGCACATAACTCAGGCCAACAATCACCGGCGACACCGAGAACGGCAGGTCGATCAGCGTGATCAGCAGCTGCTTGCCGCGAAAATCGAATTTGGCGATGGCCCAGGCCGTCGCCACGCCGAACACCAGGTTCAGCGGCACCGAAATGGCGGCTGCGATCAAGGTCAGCTGGATGGCATGCAGCGCCTCGGCATCCACCAGCGCTGCGAAATAAACGCCGAATCCCTTGCGCAGGGCTTCCACAAACACCGCCAGCAGCGGCATCAGCAGGAACAGGGTGAAGAAACTCAGCGCCACGCCAATGATCGACCACTTCACCCACTGCGATTCACTGGTGGCAATATTGCGTTCAAAGCGGGTGGATTCACTTTTCCAGCCCGCAGCTTCGAAACGGGCGGCAAATGCAGAAGCTGACATCTATATTCCCCTGTATTAACGTTCACGGCCCGTGCTGCGACTGGCCCACGCCTGCAATCCATTGATGACCAGCAGCAGCACGAACGAGAACACCAGCATCACCACCGCAATCGCGGTTGCACCGGTGTAATCGTACTGTTCCAGTTTGGTGATGATCATCAGCGGCGTAATTTCCGACACCATCGGAATATTGCCGGCGATAAAAATGACAGAACCGTATTCACCCACCGCGCGGGCAAAGGCCAGCGCAAATCCGGTCAGCAACGCCGGCAGCAGAATCGGCAACACCACGTAACGGAAAATCTGCCAGCGCCGCGCGCCCAGGCTGGCCGCGGCTTCCTCCAGTTCGGTTTCAAGATCTTCCAGAATCGGCTGCACCGTGCGCACCACGAATGGCAGGCCGATAAACACCAGTGCCACCAGCACACCCAGCGGTCCAAACGCCACCTTGATGCCCAACTGCCCCTGAATGAACTGGCCCAGCCAGCCATTGGGTGCATAAAGGGCGGTCAATGCAATACCGGCGACTGCTGTGGGCAGCGCAAATGGCAGGTCCACCAGCGCATCCACAATGCGCTTGCCAGGAAACGAATAGCGCACCAGCGCCCAGGCCAACATCAATCCAAACACCGCATTGATGGCCGCTGCCGCCAGCGACGCGCCAAACGACAGCTTGTAGGACGCCACCACCCGTGGCGCGGTCACCACCTGCCAGAATTCGGCCCAGGTCAGCTCCATGGTGCGCAGGAACACGGCGCCCAGCGGAATCAGCACGATCACCGACAGATACACCAGCGTGTATCCCAGCGACAGGCCAAAGCCAGGCAGAACGTTGAAACGGCGGGCGGCGACTGCGGACACCGGCATAACCACTCCATAAAAAGGAATAAGGGGGAGGTGCAAAGTTGAGCGCAGTCTATCCAGCACTTTTAAGCACCAGAAATACTAAAAAGTAGAAAGCTTAT
>JBMOPR010000119.1:0-3736 GCA_049323075.1 Pseudomonadota bacterium | reverse complement strand
TCGATATCGCCTACCGCACCAATGCGGGCAAGCACGTCATCGTCGAACTCAAAAAGGTCGGTCGCAAGATGGGATTGCTTGAGCTGGTCGGGCAAGGGCAGACCTATGTCGACAAGCTGACGAAGATCTTGCGTGAGCAGAACCAGCCCAACCCCGACATTGAAGTGATCTTCGTCCTTGGCAAGACAGTCGACGAAGAGGCATCGAACCCGGAGCGCCTCAAGTCATCAATGGCATCAATCTCGCCGGGCAGCCGAATCGTTCATTACGACACCCTGATTCGCGGTGCCCAAGAGGCTTATTCGGCATACATCGAAAAGAGCAAGTCACTCGACAAGCTCGAAAAAATCGTGGACAGGATTTGAGGTGGCCAACGCATGACAAAAACACCAAATGCATGGATCGCCATTAATCATGGCCTTTTCGCTGATCCCGCGCTAGCACCCTACACCGTGCAGCTGAAAGGCGAGCGTTCGCTGTATCAAGCCATCGCCGATGACGATTGGGTGATGATCCTGAACGCCGCTGGCCACATCACGCGGGTCGGGCGGGTACTACGGGTTCGTTCCGATCTGGAGACCACCACGATCTACTTCGACCGCATGCTGTTGGTCGATCCGGCTGTTCCGATTGGCCTTACATCGCTCACACCACCGTCCTCTGGCATCGTTGGCCGTATTCAATGGACGGACTTTCTAGAGTCGCTCCTCAAGGCGTTGCACAAGACCATCGCCGAAGTGCCGACCATCGAGGATCAGGCCTATATCCGCGAGCTGCTGCAACTGGCCGTGATGGACGACCTGCTCGGCCCCGCTGGAGGCCCCCATGAGCGCATCGTCGACATGGGTGTGCGCGACCGCTACCTGGTTGGCAAACTGGCCCCGCGTGAGGCCGCACAGGGCGGCATTGAGGGACTGGACGGGCCATTGGCTAATGAGGACGCCGAAGAGCCCACGGAGGCCAAGGCGCCCGGACGTCATGAGCCTGGTGCGGAGTTTGGAACGGCCACCGGGCGTGTGGAGCCGGAATCGGATTCGGCTGACGAGATCGATGCCGCCAGCAACCAGTCGCTGGTGCCCAGCAGCCTGGGCATGACCTTCTGCGTGGATGGCGACGCCGATCGAATTGAGATCGAGGCGCGCTGGGGTCGGTACGAGCGCAGTGACGAGCACAAGATATTCCGCACCCGCAAGAACAAGGAAACCGGGACGGAGGTGCAGACCAAGGCCAAGGTGTGGCAACGAATTCCGTGCGGCGGCAAGATCGTGCTGCCGCTGACCGAAGGCGTGATTCCACATCAGGCTCCCGACAACGAGTTTCCCGAAGTGCGCGTGCAGGGTTCCATTCGGGCCAAGAATGCCAATGGCGATCGTCTGGTCACTTTGTTCCTGGTGAATGCACAGGAAGAACCAGACACCAACCGCGATACGGCGTGGGTGTTCCAGCCCGAGCTGATCGTTCGTTCGGAGAAGGATGCCGCCAAGCGCGCCATCTTCCGGCGCAGGCCGGTGCTGGACGCCGACGGTATGGACCCGGAGCGCGAAGCGCTGGAGATGATCTACCGCAACCGCGTCGAATTCGCCGTGGGCCATGGCGTTGCCGTCCATGCCGAAACTGCAGACGATGTGACGCTGGCTACTGAGGTGCGCACCACAGTGATGCCGCAGTACGAGGTGCAGGTGACGGAAACGCCCGGCCTTGATCCGAGCGATCGCCCAGCAATGCGCGAGATGGTCAGCAGCGGGTTGCTTGATATGCAGCGCCTGGCGACTTTGGACATCGACTCACTGGTCGAGGCCTTGAGCATGTTGACCAAGGACTACGCCGCGTGGATTGATGAGCAGTGCGCTCGCGTAGGGTCAGAAGTGACCGGCTACGACGCCCAGTCGCAACAAGCGATGGACCGTTGTCAGGAGATCCACACCCGCCTGCAGCAGGGTATCGACACGCTGAAAGGCAATCAGAAAGCGCTGGCCGCGTTCCGGTTTGCCAACCGGGCGATGGCGACGCAACGCGTGCGCAGCCAATACGCGCTGGCCATGCGCCGGGGCGAGGATGTCACCATCGACAAGTTCGATGTGCTGAAGAACCGCAGCTGGCGTCCGTTTCAGTTGGCGTTTCTGCTGCTCTCGATTCCGTCGCTGGCAGATCCGAGCCACCCGGATCGCGTTGATCCCATCGAGGCTTACGCCGATCTTCTGTGGTTCCCTACAGGTGGCGGTAAGACCGAAGCCTATTTGGGCGTGGCCGCCTTCACCATGGCCGTCCGGCGCATGCAGGGCAATCTTGGCGGCTTCGACAGTTCACGCGGATTGGCCGTGATCATGCGTTACACGCTGCGCCTGCTGACGCTGCAACAGTTCCAGCGTGCCACGGCATTGATCTGCGCGATGGAGGTGTTGCGACGTGAGGCGCTCGATAAAGGCGACAAATCCCTCGGCACGGAACCCTTCACCATCGGCCTGTGGGTTGGCAACAAGGTGACGCCAGGCACGACCGAGGATAGCCACCAAGCAATTCTTGCTCAGCGTGATTCCACGAAAAATAAAGCCGGTTTAGCTTCTCCTGCACAGCTAACCAGTTGCCCTTGGTGCGGTTCACAAGTTGATCCCGGCAAGGACGTCGAAGCAGATAGGAGCATTAATCGGACGATCGTTTACTGTGGTGACAAGAAAGGCCGCTGCGATTTTTCCAAGGGCAAGTCCAGCAAGCAGCCGCATCCGGGTATTCCGGTGTTGGTCGTAGACGAAGAGATCTACCACCGCCCCCCCACCATGATGATCGCCACCGTGGACAAGTTCGCCATGATGGCGTGGCGCGGACAGGTTCGCACGCTGTTTGGTCGCGTGGGGCAGGAATGCGAGCGCCACGGCCTGCTATGGCAAGGTGCCGATTGCAATGGCAATCATCAAGCTGGCAAGGGTCTCCCTTCTTCGAAGGTAAAGACAATCAACCCGATTCGCCCCCCAGATCTGATCATTCAGGATGAGTTTCACCTGATCAGTGGGCCACTGGGCACCATGGTGGGCTTGTATGAAACTGCCGTGGATGAACTGTGCGGCTGGACGCTCAATGGCAAAACGGTCAAACCGAAGATCATTGCCTCCACGGCGACGGTGCGCAAAGCCAAGGAGCAAGTGAACAACGTCTTCATGCGTCGTGTTTCGGTGTTTCCACCTCACGGTCTGGATGTGGAAGACAACTTCTTTTCGGTGCAACGCCCGATCGAAGACAAGCCAGGAAGGCGTTACCTCGGGGTGTGTTCACCCGGCAGTTCGCGTCCCGCGATGTTGATCCGCGTCTACACCGCATTCTTGACGGCAGCACAGGAACTGTTCAACCACTTTGGTGAACCAGCAGACCCATATATGACCATGGTCGGCTACTTCAACTCCCTGCGTGAGTTGGGCGGCATGAAGCGGCTGGCAGAGGACGACGTGCAAACGCGTTCCTACCGTGTGCAGATGAGCATGGTCGAGCGTCCAGCACTGGCACAACGCAGTATTAGCAACATTCGAGAGCTGACGTCTCGGGTATCAAGCCAGGACATCCCAAAGTACCTCGACAACCTGGAGGTCAAGTTCAAGTCAGAGTTCGACGCCGCTACCGGCAAGTATGTGACCCGCTGGCAGGAAGGTGACACTCGTGCCATTGATGTGGTGCTGGCGACGAACATGCTTTCGGTGGGCGTCGACGTGAATCGACTCGGGCTGATGGCCGTGAACGGGCAACCCAA
>JBMOPR010000118.1:0-3739 GCA_049323075.1 Pseudomonadota bacterium | reverse complement strand
GGTTTCCCGCTGCGGAGCAGAAGTTGGAGCCGGCGGCTGGCGACCCAGCACACGATCCTCCAGCGCCCGCAGGCTGCGGGTGGGTTGCGCGATTTTGCGGCCGCGAATCACATCGATCTGTTCCTGCAGTTGAGCCGGTGCCAGTTGCTGGGTCGCCAGCGAGGCAGCAAAGCCTTCCACCTTTTTGACTTTGCGCGGCTGGCTTCTGCGATTGCCCTTGCTGCCGGATTTCTTCGCCGCTGCGGCTTTCGGCTTCGCCAGTGACTGTTCCAGCGACTGCTCCAATGATCGTAAACTTCGTCTCATGTTGCCTGTCCTTTTAAATAACAGTCGTTGAATCGGGTGTTGTCAGGATTGCAGGTTCAGCTGCACCACCGCGTACGGGTCCAGCGCAATCGACAGCGCGTTGCTGCCGGTTTTGAGTGCATCCCGTGGCACTTTCAATCGCAGTTCGCCAGCATCTGCGTGCAGGATTTCGGCGGGCAGATTGTTGACTGTGGCGGCCGGGTAGGTGGTGCTCTGCTGCAGTACAAAATTCTGGCCGTGCAGGGTGAGTTCGATGGCCTCATCCTGCTCCCGCGCACTCAGGTTCGACAGTTGTGGCGACAGCTTGCGCCGCCTCGCCTTGTTGATCAGGTTGGCCAGATCGGTGTAATCCAGACTTTTCTCGCCGCCGGTTTTTTCCTTCACCACTTTTTCGATATTCACGTTGCGCTTGTCGAGCCGGTCCAGATCCCGGGTGGACGTGACGCCCACCTTGCGCAGGCTGTCCTTCACGTCCTCATCCATCTCATCGAGCGAATCCAGATCCACATCATCGTTGTTTGGCGGTTCATTGGCGTTCTCGCGGATCTGGCGATCGGTAATCGATCCCAGCTGGAATGAAATGCGCGAGCCGCCGGTTTCGCCGGGCTTCACCATCTGGAATTTCACCTTGCCGTCTTCCAGCACCGGAAAGATATTCAGGTCCAGCCCCACGTCTTTCACCGTGTAGGTGAGCTTGCGCGTAAGGCCCTTCAGCGCCAGCGTGTCCTGCGCCTTGTCCAGCTCCAGGATCAGCGAATCCAGGAACTGTTCAAGATTCCAGGGTTTCGTTTCGCGACTGGTCATCGTCCAGCTCCAGCGTCAGACGCAAGCGGTGCAATACAGGCTGCACCGCGGTTTCGATCCATTGAGTCGGCGGCGAGGTGCCGATGGTCAGGCGATTGCCCTCGTCGCGCACGGTTTGCAGTTCCAGCGGCATATCCAGCGCCAGCCGTTCCACGAACAGACCGAACTGCTGCTCCGGTTGCAGCGGGTCTGCCGCCAGTTCCAGTTGCGGCGTCAGCAGATCCTCCAACAGTTCCGCCAGACCGGGAAAGCGGTCTTCGTCATCGATCGGCGGGCGTTCGATAAAATTCGTCATGGCTCAGGTCCGGCTGCGCCGCAATTCTTTCACCACCTTGCGCCGGGGCCGCTCATCCTTTTCCACCTGCACAGGAAACAGGGTGGCCTTGTCATTGAATTCGATTTCCATGCCTTCGAACTGCGCGGCCACGTCGTCTTCGGAAAAAGGTTTTGCGTAAGGGCGTTGACGGTTCATGCCTGTTTCACTCCCACAAAATGCACCAGTGCCGGCATGGGGAACTGCACCCGTTCCTCGGTCAGCTCACCCACGTTGCCGTTTTCATCCACCTGCGCGGCGCGCACCATCACCAGGGTCTGCAGTTTGAATTCCGGATACACCCAGATCGACGCGGATTCACCCGGGCGGCCGCGAATCTGGCCCTGGTGCTGCGCGGCCTGACTGAAACGCTCGACAAAATCCGGCGTGGCCAGTGCGCGCAGAACCTGGTCGTCCAGGGTCGGCTGGTCCGGTGCCAGCCGGCTCAGCAGATGATTCAGCGCGAACGGGCTGTACTCGTAGCCGCTGCGCAGGCGGATACTTTCGCGCGGCCCGTTCTGCTCGCGGCGAATGTCGGAATCCACCCGGGCGTTGCGGGTGCGCTCCGGATTCAGTGTCAGGTAATAGCGGGTCTGGATATCGACACGGCGGGTTTCCTTGTCGAACGGCGCATCCCAGATCTGGTGCCAGTAATCGCGGAAGGCTTCGCGGTCGGTGAGGGGAATCAGCTCGCCGGATTCTTCCACCCGGTCGAACCGGTATTCACTCATCAGGCTGATGCTGTGCTGCACCGACGTGCCCCGCAACTGGCCCTTGTTGTTTTTCCACAGCAGCGTCAGCACCACAATGTAATCCTGTTGCGGCGCCAGCGACTGGGTGACGTTTTCCTCGATGCGCGGAATCAGTTCCAGGGGGCCGCTACTGACGGTTCCTACCGGCTCGCTGGTTTCGTGCAGAATGCGCAAGGTGTCCGCCTGTTTGATCTGCACCATCACTTCCGCATCGTTGATGGACTGCGGTGTGTCCACACTGAGCGGGAATTGCAGCGGCACGCCGTGTTGATACAGTGCGACTTCGCGTCCCATCACGATTTGCGTTTTCACGTCGTCCAGGTGCAGCTGCACACTGCTGACGCGTTTGTAATTGCGGCCGCGTCGTGCGGCCAGGCCCAGGCTCAATCCGGCCAGCAATTGATGCAGTGCAGGATCATCCACGCCGGGATTCAGCGCGCGCAAATGTTCATTCAGCTGCTGGTCTGCCTGCAGACCCAGTTTGGCGAAATCAGTGATGCCGCTGATGATCTGCCCGGTCATTTTCTGCGGCGCATCCAGCACACCCTGGATGGTTTGCGGGCTCAGCACCTGTTGCAGCAATGGCATCAGGGCCGGAATGGCAGCCAGCAGGGCAGGGGCCACCTGTGCCTGGCTGTAGCGGGACATGGATTTTGCGTGGGACAGGGATTTTGTGGTGACGGCACCTGCCCCGGCACCCGCTGCGCCACCCGTTGCAGCGCCGGCACCCGGTGCCGCTGCGTTGGAGCCGGCCTGGATCAGTTGCATGATCTGGCGCATATTCTCGGGCGTCAGCAGCTGTTGTGCGGCCGGGCCGATTGCACGCAACGCCTGTTCCGCCAGATTCGCAATCTGTGACACGGCGCTCTGTGCGCCAGCATCCGGTGCGGCGCCACCACCACCGCCCGGTACCGACCGCAGCAACGAACCGGCAACCTGTCCCACGGCGGGCGCAATTCCCGATACCAGCGAACCAATTGCCGGCGCCAGCATCGGCATCAGGCTGGGCAGGGCACCGACAATGGCCTGCCAAAACATCGGCTGACTCAACGGCCGCTCCCGCAGGCAGAAGGGCGCGTTGTCCACGTGTTGCGAATAGGCAATCGAAACCGCTGTCATGGTTGTGTTCCTTGCTCTGTTCTGTTGTAACGCGTGTTGTCGGGGCATTGCCTGCTGCGCCAGCGCGAATCCTGCCGGCGGTGGCAGATCCGTGCCGGTGCGGCTGTCATCCCGACGCGACAGTTCGCTCACCGGAATAGTGGTCACGGCCGACATGGCCGGGCCGCTTCCATCCGGTTCGCGGTAGCTGAAAATCTGCAGCCAGCGTGTGTCGCGGTTGATCAGCGTAGCGGGCAGCGTGAATTCACCGCGCCCGCGTGCTTCCGGCCGCAATGGCCCGATCAGTTCTGAACGTTCCTTCACGCTGGCCAGGCTGGGCAGACCATTGCGGGTCACCGTTTCTTCCTCGCCCAGTTGCCAACGCAGAAAACGGTTCTTGCCGATATCGAACCGCACCCGCACGCCGTCCGGCTGATGTTCCAGCGCCAGAATCAGCGCCAGTGCC
>JBMOPR010000117.1:0-3742 GCA_049323075.1 Pseudomonadota bacterium | reverse complement strand
TGGGGATGGCATCGGGGCTGGCATTGGTGCGGGTGATTGCAGGTTCTGTTGCAGTGGCCGGGGCAGGGGTCATAGTGTCCTCCTTCTCTTTCAGCAGCTGAGCGGTAGGTTCTACGTTAACCGGGACGCTGCCCGCCGGGTCAGGCTGTAGAGGGACAGATTGATTGTCATCTGCGGACAGAACGCTGCGTCAGGCCCATTCTGCACAACCAGTTTGGCAGCGTGACCAGCTGGCCGCTGCCCCAACTATTTCTTCTTGTGCATCATTCCTGCTTGGGCGAAACTGAAATCGGGGTTTTGCAGCGGCCATGTATGGTTGACAGGTCGAAGGGAACCGGTGGGCCCAGGCCAGTAAATAGTTGCACCCATTGTTGTTGGACAGGCATTGCGAACACGGGCAGGGTTAAAGGGAATCCATGACTACGATTTACGACAATCGCGCCTACCGCGCCCGCATCCTGCATCTCGTGGCTGATCCGGCCCAGGCGGGTGAAGCGGCTGTACAGTATTACGAAGACGGCGTGCTCTGGATCCAGAACGGCCATGTGCATGCCGTGGGGCCCGCCGACCAGATCCTGCCGCTGCCATATCAGGTCAGTGTGCGCGAATATCCCAATCACCTGATCATTCCCGGTTTCATCGACGCCCATGTGCACTATCCGCAAACGGCGATGATCGCGTCCTACGGCGAGCAGCTGCTGAGCTGGCTCAACACCTACACCTTTCCCACCGAAGCCAGATTCCGCGACGCCGAGCACGCCCGCCATATCGCCGAGATTTTTCTGGACGAACTGTTGCGCAACGGCACCACCACGGCCATGGTGTTCTGCACCGTGCACACGCAGTCGGTGGATGCGTTTTTCGCCGCGGCAAAAGAGCGCGGCCTGCGCATGATCGCCGGCAAGGTGCTGATGGATCGCAACGCGCCGGCAGAGCTGCTCGACACCGCGCAGACCGCCTATGATCATTCGCAGCGGCTGATCGAGCGCTGGCACGGTGTCGATCGCCTGCTGTATGCGGTGACGCCGCGTTTTGCACCCACGTCCACGCCGGAACAGTTGCAGCAGGCGGCAAAATTGTTGCGGGAATATCCGGATGTTTATCTGCACACCCACCTTGCTGAAAATCACGGCGAACTGAAATGGGTGAAGGAATTGTTTCCCGCCGCAAAAAATTATCTGGATGTGTATGACCAGGCCGGACTGGTGGGGGAGCGCAGTGTGTTCGCCCACGGCGTGCATCTGTGCGATGAGGAATGCCAGCGGCTGGCCCAGGCCGGATCAGCGGTGGCGCATTGCCCCACTTCAAATCTGTTTCTGGGGTCGGGCCTGATGGATCTGGACCGGTTGCGCGACCAGGGCGTGAAGGTTGCGCTCGGCACCGACGTGGGCGCGGGCACCAGTTTCTCCCTGTTCAAAACCATGGACGAGGCGTACAAGATCCAGCAGCTGCGCGGTCGCAAACTCGATCCGTTGCAGGCATTTTATTTTGCGACGCTGGGAGGTGCCGCTGCGCTGAAACTGGACCACTGCATCGGCAATCTGGCGCCGGGCAAGGAAGCGGATTTTTCCATTCTGGATCTGGATGCCACGTCACTGCTGACCTTCCGTCTGCAGCAGTGCAGCAACGTGCGCGAACTGCTGTTCGTGCTCAATACGCTGGGGGATGATCGCCTGGTGCAGGCCACTTACGCGTTGGGCAAATGCGTGCACCGGCGCGGTGGACATGGGTGATCTGCCACTGGTTCTGTCATGACGGGTGCGGGGCAGGGCCAGGCGGTGGAGCTGTTTCTGTGTTGGAGTTTAGAATGAAGTCTGGAGTGAAACCGCCGCGCTGACGGATTGGCGGTTTATCCTCCGCACCGGTTGTGGGAAGCTAGCCCATTCCCTGCATTTTTTGTGGAGCCCCTCATGTCCATCCAATATCCCGCGGTCGATCCCGACGGCCTGCTCGAATATTCCGTCGTCTTCTCCGACCGTTCCCTCAACCACATGTCGGCGCTATTCCAGCAGGCGATGCGCGATATCTCGGGCACGCTGAAAGCGGTTTATCACGCGCAGGCGGTGGCCGTGGTGCCCGGTGGCGGCACGTACGGCATGGAAGCGGTGGCGCGCCAGTTCGCCGGCGGCAAGCATTGTCTGGTGTTGCGCAACGGCTGGTTCAGTTACCGCTGGAGCCAGATTTTCGAGATGGGAGCCATTCCGGCGCGGGAAACCGTATTGAAGGCGCGACCGGTGATGGCTGGATCGAAGCAGCCATTCGCACCCGCGCCCATCGACGAGGTGGTGGCAACCATCCGCCGTGAAAAACCCGATCTGGTGTTCGCGCCCCACGTGGAAACGGCATCGGGCATCATTCTGCCGGATGGCTATTTGCAGTCCGTGTCCGCTGCCGTGCATGAACACGGCGGCCTGTTCGTGCTGGATTGCGTTGCGTCCGGCGCGATCTGGGTGGACATGCAGCAGTGCGGCATCGACGTGCTGATCAGCGCGCCGCAGAAAGGCTGGAGCGCCTCGCCCTGTGCCGCGCTGGTGATGCTGGGCGAGGACGCCGCCCGCCGCATCGAATCCACCCGCAGCAGCAGTTTCGCCTGCGACCTGCTGAAATGGCTGCAGATCATGCGCGCCTATGAAAACGGCGGCCACGCCTACCACGCCACCCTGCCCACCGACGCGCTGCTCAAACTGCGCGACACCATGGCCGAATCCCACGCAACCGGTTTTGAGACCTTGCGGGCGCAGCAGTGGGAACTGGGCAAGCAGGTGCGGGCGCTGCTGGCAGAGAAGGGCTTCAGCAGCGTGGCGGCCAGCGGATTCGAAGCACCGGGCGTGGTAGTGAGCTACACCGATGATCCCCTGATTCATAACGGAAAAAAGTTTGCTGAACAGGGATTGCAAACTGCAGCGGGGGTACCGCTGATGTGTGACGAGCCAGCGGATTTCAGAACCTTCCGCCTGGGTCTGTTCGGCCTCGACAAGTGGCAGGACGTGACTGCCGCAGTGAACCATCTGCGTCAGGCGCTGGCAGCGATTCGTGCCTGATGGTGCTTATTTAGGGAGCTATTGCGGGCCGAAGAGCGTACCATGGGGATCGGCCATTACCCTGAGTGACGCCCATTTATGCAGCCAGAATCCAAAAAGCCAGCGAAATCAAAGAGCAATGATCAAAGCCGGAAGGATACCAGCCAGACCATCGCCGAACAGACCAAGGCTTTTCTGAAGGCGGGCGGGCAGGTGACCCGGGTCAAGGCCGGCGTCAGTGGCAAGCCGTTCATTCCCACCAAGAACCGTTAACCCGCACACATTGCGCAGTGAAGGCGGCCTCACGCCGCCGCTTTCCGTAGCGCCAGATGCCGTTCCCGCAACAACAGATACAGCGGCAGCGCAAATGCCAGCGCGACGCCCAGTGTCAGGAACGGGATCGCAATCCAGCCCTTCATCTGCAACCGCTTCGATTCGATATTCGACCAGGTGAGAAACGCGATCGCCGCTATTGTCACGTCCCATGTAATTGAACTGGCGGCGTGATTGACGAAGCAGTCGGCGATGAACTGGTCCAGTGCGAACGAACCGTGCTCCAGGGCAAACTGGATATTGTGGTACCAGGTGAGCGTGATGCCCAGCAACGCGAGCACGCCGTAGATGATCTGCTTTTTCATGCTGTTTTCCCCGTCATGTTGTTTTCACCCGCAGGTGGAGCGGGTGCGGCTGTCCGGCCATGCAGTCAACGATCCTAGCGAAGC
>JBMOPR010000116.1:0-3742 GCA_049323075.1 Pseudomonadota bacterium | reverse complement strand
CGCCGGTGCCGGCGGCCACCAAGCAGCAATATCTCAAAACGGGTGTGGAGCAGATCATTGTCAGCACCAAACTCGACGGCATGCCGCAGCGCATGATCAACAACGTTTATCTGCAGAAACTGGAACAGACCTCGTCACTGGGCATGCTGTTCTTCGCCATCAAAAATGGCCTCGCGTTTACCCGCATCACCGGTGGTTCGCTGTTTTCCATGCTGGTGAATGGATGGAAGATGAAGCAGTCCAACGGCATGACACTGGCGCAAACCCTGATGGCCGCCAATGCGCCGATGATGATCCAGGAAGCCATGGTGAAAGGGCATCCGGACCAGGGCATTCTGCCCAGCGGCCAGATTGCCGGCGCCATAAACGATTTGCCCACCGGTGCGGAACTGATGGATGCCATTGTGAGCGAGGCCCGTGCCACGCTGATGCAACTGGCCGATCGCTTCGTGGCGCCCGTGGGCAATGGCATAACACAAAAGAAAAATTCGCTGGTAGGCATTCCCTGAGTGGAGCAGCCGGCAAAAAATAGTGCTTTGGAAAATTGGGAGTCACCTGCATGGCCTTTGAAACCACGATCAGCAACGGCATTGCCGAGCTGGTGTTCTGCAAACCGCCCGTCAACGCGTTCAACAGCAAGGAATGGGCGGCGATCTCGGCGAAGCTGGACGAACTGGGCGCCGACGACAATGCGCGCGTGATCGTCATCCGTGCCGAAGGCAAGGGTTTCTGCGCCGGCGTCGACATCAAGGAACTGGCGGCGGACAGCTCGAAAATCGTCGCGGTGAACAAGGGCAACTACGACACCTTCAAATCCATCCATCGCAATCCAAAACCCGTGATCGTGGCGCTGCACGGTTTTGTGCTGGGCGGCGGCATCGGCATTTCCGGTGCGGCGGACATCATCATTGCATCCGAATGCGCCCGCTTCGGTGTGCCGGAAGTGGATCGCGGTGCCATGGGTGGCGGCGCGCACCTGCAGCGCATGTTCCCGGTGCAGAAAGTCCGCTTCATGTACTACACCGGTGAATTCATCGATGCGCAGGAAGCCTGGCGCCTGGGCGCAGTGGAGCGCGTGGTGCCCAAAGAAAAACTGCGCGAAACCGCGCTGGCCATCGCCGCCAAAATTGCCGAAAAAAGTTCGCCCATGATCAAGCTGGCGAAAGAAGCGCTCAATGGTATTGAAGACGGCAACCTGGAAGACAAATACCGCTGGGAACAGGGCTTCACCCTGCAGGCCTACAGCGAAAAGGATTCGCAGGAAGCCCGCGATGCTTTCGTGGAAAAACGCGACGCCGAATTTTCCGGCAAGAAAAGTTGAATTGCTGAAAGGTATTCCATCATGGATCTGAATTACACCGCAGAACAGATCGCCTTTCGCAAGGAAGTGCGCAGCTGGCTGGAGCAGCATGTTCCCGCCCGGCCCCTGCAATCCTTCGACACAAAGGAAGGTTTTGAACAGCATCGCCAGTGGGAGCAGACCCTGGCCAAGGGCAACTGGGGCATGGTGACCTGGCCGAAGGAATATGGTGGCCGGGGCTGCAATCTGATCGAGTGGCTGATTTTTGAAGAAGAATATTACCGCGCCCACGCGCCGCTGAGGGTCAACCAGAATGGCATCTTCCTGCTGGGCCCCACGTTGATGGAATACGGCACGCCGGAACAGAAGGCGCGCTTCATCACCAAAATGGCCAGCGGCGAGGAAATGTGGGCGCAGGGCTGGTCGGAACCGGGTGCTGGCAGCGACATGGCGGCAATCCGCTCGAAAGCGATTCGCGACGGCGATGAGTACGTCATCAACGGCCAGAAAGTCTGGTCCACCCGCGCGGTGTTTGCGGACTGGGTGTTCTGCATCTTCCGCACCGATCCGGCATCCGACAAACACCACGGTCTGTCGTTTATTTTCGTGCCGCTGAATGCGCCGGGCGTCACCGTGCGGCCGATTCCGCAACTGAATGGTCTGCCCGGTTTCGCCGAGATATTTTTCGATGACGTGCGCGTGCCGGTCGCCAACCGTCTGGGCAACGAAGGGCAGGGCTGGAATATCGCCATGTCCACCGCCGGCTTCGAGCGCGGCCTGATGCTGCGTTCGCCCGCCCGCTTCCAGGAAACCGCGAAGCGTCTGGTGGCCCTGTATCGCGAACACCGCAATGACATTGTGGATCTCAGCATAGAAGACGCCGTGGTGAAATCCTTCATGGATGCAGAAGCCTACGCGCTTGCCACCTACCAGACTGCTTCGCGGCTGATGAATGGCGGCAAGATCGGGCCGGAGTCTTCTGTGAACAAGATTTTCTGGTCGGAACTGGATCAGCACATGCACGAAACCGCCATGAGTATTCTGGCGGCGCGGGCGGAACTGCTGCCGCACTCTTCTGCGGCTGGCGATGTGGGCACCTGGCTGGACGGCTTCCTGTTTGCCCAGTCCGGTCCCATCTATGCCGGCACCAACGAAATCCAACGCAACATCATTGCCGAGCGCATGCTGGGCATGCCGCGCAAATAGGAGTGCAGCATGGACTTTACCTTTACCGATGACCAGCTGCTGTTCTGCAAGAGCGTGCAGGAATTTCTGCAGCAGGAAGTGACGCCCGCAGCAGTGCGCCAATCCTGGGAGCTGGACACCGGCCGCAGCGATGAACGCTGGCAGCAGCTGGTCGACCTGGGTGTAACCGCCATGCTGGTGCCTGAGCAGTTCGGCGGCCTGGGCATGAACGAACTGGATTTCGTGCTGCTGGCCCAAGCCTGCGGTCAGGTTGCGTTGCCGGAGCCGCTGGTGGAAACCGCGCTGGTGGCCACACCGCTGCTGGCAACCCTGGCGCAGCGTGATTCCCGCTGTGCCTCGCTGCTGGAAAAAATTGCCACGGGCGAGCGCAAGGTGGCCATCGGCCACGCCGCCAACAATCTGGTGTGTGATGCACACACGGCGGATTTTCTGCTGCTGCCGTCCGGTAACCAGATTCATCTGGTACCTCGGGATCAGGTGAAGCTTGCGGCGCAGGAAAGCGTTGATCCTTCCCGCCGCCTGTTCGCGGTGGAGTGGAATGCCAACGACGAAACCTGTCTGGTGAGTGGCCCCGAAGGTGTTGCCCTGCTGGCGGCCACACTCAATCGCGGCGCACTGGGCGCGGCGGCACAACTGATCGGCCTGGCGGAAGCCATGGTGCAGATGACGGTCAAATACACATCGGATCGCCACCAGTTCGGAAAACCCATCGGCAGCAACCAGGCGCTGAAACATCACATGGCCAACTGCGCCGTGAAAATCGAATTCGCCAAGCCCACGCTGTATCGCGCTGCATACACTGTCAGCAAGCGTCCGGTGCATGCGGACTTCGCCGTGTCGCACGCCAAGGTTGCAGCGGGTGAATCCGCGTTGCTGGCGGCGAAGAACAGCATTCAATCCCATGGCGCGATGGGTTACACCTGGGAATGCGACCTGCACATCTTCATGAAGCGCGCCTGGGCGCTGGACAAATTCTGGGGCCACGCCGGATTCCACAAGAGCCGCCTGCATCAATGGCTGATGAATCCCAATGCGAAAATCGGCGCCGACAAAACGTTTGGTGAGCAGGTGGCTTGAAGGGAAGTTACCGCGATGGCAATCAAGGAAGCGGGAGTGGCAATTTCCGGCCATTTACACGCAGCCGAGCATCGCAGGATTGTCCGGATGAAGGTGGCGAGTGTCTGAGCGCGTAGCGCGAGTTGCGCCACCGCCGGACAATTCGAGAAGCGCAGGGTA
>JBMOPR010000115.1:0-3755 GCA_049323075.1 Pseudomonadota bacterium | reverse complement strand
AAGCGTAGCGCGATCTCCAGTGATTCCAACGTGTGTGCGGCGAGGCCGCCGGGGCCGGCATGGTGGTGCGCCATGGAGGCGGGCGCCAGCTGGCAGGCTTCCAGAAATCGATCCAGAGCGGGTTGGTATAGTGAGGACCAGTGCCTGGAATCAACGGCAACAAGGCGTCGAACGCTGCGCAGCAGATTCTCGGCCTCCAGAATCTGCACCAAGGTACTGGCTGATAGCAACGGAAGCTGCTGCAGGTTCAGTGAAGCAAGGAGGGGGGCTGGATCAGCTCGGGATTCTGTAGCCGAGGAAGACTGGCGCAGCTTGTCGCGCAGGGTTTTAAGCATTGGGCAGGCCGGGTTCCATGCACTCGCAGTAGTGGATGATGATGTCCGAAGCCGGATATTCATGCTCCGACTGCACGACTACCTTGCGGTGGGTCGGAAAAAACTCATCGTAGGCAATTTCCAGCGGGTTCCAGTAGGAGGGCGTCTGCAATTCGCTGAGTTGAACAAACGCCCGGTAGGAAAACGCATCCAAGCGCGCAATCAAGTTGTAGACTCGGCGCGGGTTGGCAGGGGCCGGGAGTTCGCGCAGCTTCCCCAACAGTTGCTGCGCTGGCTCCATGTCCAGATCGAACGGGAAATTGCAGAAGTTGCGCGTGATGCGCTGCACCAGCGGCAACAGATGTGGCACACCCAGGCGATCGAGCTCGGTTTCAATCATGGTCAGACGCTGCTCCAGAAATTGTTTAGGGGTGATGAAGGTCACAGTAGCGCTTCCTTTTGGGTGCTGTCGTATGAATTGATTCAGATGGCATCGGAGTCATTTTTTAGGCAGGCGCCGCCTTTTGCCTTTTTCTGCCTTTTGTGTAAACCCTTACCCTTTATGCAGTTTAACCCCTTGCATATTTAGCCGTTAATCCTTTCCGTGCCGCCCGCCCATTCAAGGGCGGCACCCTTTTGGGTAGGCGCCCTTACCCCTGAGGCCCTTTCCGCCTTTTTGCCAAAACCGGCCCGTCTGGTGCTGGTTAATTAAAGCGCACGAAGCCATCTGAACCATTTCGCACGACAGGGTCTTGACCCTTCGGTACGGTGCCTCCACACAACGGAGGTTCAGCCATGCATGTGATTCGTTCCCTTTTAATTTGCACCAGTCTGCTTGTCTTGAGCGCCATTGGCACAACGGCTCGTGCCGAAACCCAGGGCTATGCCGTCATCAACCCGACGGCTACCGCTGACCAGCGTGATCTGCTGGCAGTGGTGGTGAGCCTGAAATTTCCACCCAACGTCACCACCGTTGGACAGGCGCTGACAACACTGCTGGAGCGCTCCGGTTATCGCCTCGCCTATGGCGACAATACCGATCCTCAGTTATCGACCTTGATGCACTTACCGCTACCCCAGGTACATCGCGCGCTGGGGCCGATTCGTTTAAGGGATGCGTTACAGGCCTTGGCGGGTAGTGCCTGGATTCTGGTGGAAGACCCGGTGAATCGGTTGGTCAGCTTTGATCTGGATGCCCGTTTCCGTATGGCTGCTCGTGTAGCCGGGGAGGGTGTATGAGCCGTACAACAAATAATCTGCGAGTGGTAGATGACAGGGAAATTGTGATCGATCCAGCGGCGGGAGACGAAACATTTGATCCTGAGATCGACTTAGGTGCAATCCGGCCGGATGACGACATTGAGGAAAGTCCGCAGACGGCCACCGCTCCCAAGCGGGGTGGTGGTCTGTCCGGGATGTTGCGCACTGTTCTGATTGGGTTTGGGGTCTTATTGATTCTGCTGGTGGCCATGGTGATGTATTTGCGTGGCAGCAGAGGCCCATCAACGGAACCGCCTGTGACCGCCAGCGTGCCTGTGTTGGAAAGTGCGCTGTCTGGGGTCGGGCGGGTTGAGCGTGGCGAAGTATTTGACGCAGCTATTGAGGTGGAAAAGGAGGTGGCGAGCAGGCCACAGGAACAGTCCGTAGAGCCCCACGTGACTGTTCCTGTGGCACCAGCTGACGCCACGCCCGACGCTGCTCTGCCAACAGATACCATCACGCCCAACGACACGGTGAAATCTGTAATAGCGGAAATGCAGCAGGTTCTTGCTGAACATCGGCAATTGATCCAAGACCAGCTGGAGCAGAACAAGCAATTCCAGGCGGAGCTTCAGGCCATCCGAACTTCCAGTGAGGCGACGAGCTTGCGAGTTGATTCAGTTGTGGCGGATCTCGCTCAAGTGCGTCACTCGCTGGAAGACCTCACTGCCCGCGAAACGAAGAAGGTAGCGACGCTTCAGCGTCAGTTGGCAGCGAAGAACGAACAAGCCCGGCAGCAGGCCCGTCACGCTGAGGCGCAGCGCAGCGAGCCACCACCGTTCCGTGTGGCGTCGGTGACGCTGTGGGGTTCTGATTATCTCGCCACGGTGACATTGCTCTCTGGCCAGCAACGGGACGTGACGGTTGGGGAGTTGCTCGACGGCTGGAAAATCGATGCCATTTCCGCGACCGGCGTATCTGTTACGCGCTTGCGCGATGGCGCCAAGTTGAATTTGGCAGCTGGAGTGTGACGATGCGACTCGCCTTTCACTGGTCATTGAAAACAGTTTTGGTTGGCTGCATTTTGTTGGCGGGTTGCGCGACGCCCCGTAGTTCTGCCGTTACGGTTCAGCCTGTTGTGTGCACGGTTCACTACCGCGATCTGACTCAGCGTTGGGTCGCGGCGGATTATCGTTGTGCGGAGACCAGCCTTCCGCTGCCGCTGCCGCGTATCCGCACATTGGTGGGCAGACATGCCTCCGCGCAGGGGCCGATAGCGGGAGGAATACATGAGATGCGTTGACGTTCTATTTCGGTGGATGGCCTGCGCAGGATTCTGTCTGCTGCCGATGTGCACGTGGGCGTTAGAACGGCAAGGTGTCCACGTCCAGTCCTCGGATAAGCGTGCCGATCCCGTTGGGTCGGTGAATGCGGCGCCTTGGGATAGCCTCACGCCCGAACAGGCTGCTGGTGCATGGCAATTGACGACTGCAGAGTGGAATCAATACCGGAAATTGATGCAGGGGCCTGCGCGATACTACGCCACAGAGATGCCTCCGCTCATGGTGCTGGCAATGTACGCGGACACAGATCATGAGCTTGCTCACTATGCTGAATTGCTTGCGCAGTATGAGCGCGACAAAGCAGACCGCATACTGAAAGTGCAGCGTGCATATGACGCCGCCATGAACCGCTTATATCCAAATGAAAAGATCATTGATCTGGATCTGCTGCGCCAGCAAGGGATTCTGCCTCAAGTGCCATCACCAATTCCTGGCATTGCACAGAATGCGGCAGACAACCGCACGCCGCGTTTTGGCGATACGCTCGCACTTTTTGCCGCGCCCGATTGCAGTACCTGTGCAGGGAAAATTCGCACATTAGTCACGCAGTACGGCATTGCTCCACTGGAGGTCTATTTCGCCGGTGATTCGTCCGCGTTTAAAAAATGGTTGCAGCAAACGAAATTGCAGCCTGACTGGTTAAAGCAACACGGTGTGACGTTTGCGCAAGATGAGGGGCAGTCTCAGCAATACAAGGCTGTGCCAGGTACTGTCTTTATCGTGCGTGACCGCGCGCTGTTGGAAATGATGCTGTGATCGGTGACATGAAATATCAACTCATACCCGTTGTGGCAGTTCTGTTCATGATGAATGTCGGCACTGCGCGAGCCAATGTGCCCCCTGCCTATGAGGCCATCGCGCAGCAATTTGGTGTGCGTGGTGATGTGTTGTATGCCAT
>JBMOPR010000114.1:0-3760 GCA_049323075.1 Pseudomonadota bacterium | reverse complement strand
TGGGTGGGTATCGACAAGCGCAAGCAGGGCTTTCACGACAAAATTGCCGGAACCGTGGTGGTGCGGGAAAAACAGTAAGCACCTTTAGACATACCTGAAACAAAAAGCCGCACTGACAGCCCCGAGTTCGCGGCAGGAGGCTGTCAGTGCGGTTTTTGTTTTTTTTCGGCGCAGCAACTATCAGTCAGTGGCTGATCATCCAGGGCCGCATCGACGGAAATACCTTGCTGCCGTCGGCGGTGTACAGCAGATTGGATTTGCGTTGCTGCGCGTGACAGCCGCAATCCTTGCCGTGTTTGTGCCTGCTGGCCTCCTCCCGTATTTCCCGGTTGGAAAACACCGGTTCGTGCTGCGCCTTTTCGTTCGTGGCGAACGCCTTGCGCCGTTCCTCCGCCATCGCCAGGAACTGCGGCGAGAACAGGATCACCCGGGGTGACAGCGTGCCGCATTGCGGACACGCACAGGGTTGGTCGAAGGCCGCCAGCGGCACCAGTTCCTGGAACACGCCGTGGCTTGTGCATTTGTAGTCGTACAGGGGCATGGGGTGTCCTCCGTCTGCCTATTTCAGATTCATCTATTTCAGATCGGGGGCCAGCGGCACATCGATGCTGCCATCGAGATATTTCTTCGGCCCGTCGACATTGGGTTTCACATCGAATTCGAAAATATCCGTCGGCAGCCAGAGGGTGGCGCAGGCGTTGGGCACGTCCACCACACCGCTGATATGACCCTGCACCGGCGCTGTGCCCAGAATCGCGTAGGCCTGCGCGCGGCTATAACCGAATTTGGTGAGATATTCGATGGCGTTCAGACAGGCCTGACGGTAGGCAATGTGCACGTCGAGATAATGCTGCTTGCCCTGCTCGTCCACCGAGATGCCTTCAAAGATCAGGTAATCGTCATATTTCGGCGTGATCGGGCTGGGTTTGAAAATCGGATTCTTGATGCCGTATTTTTTCATGCCGTCCTTGATCAGGCTGACCCGCAGGTGAATCCAGCCCGCCATTTCGATAGCGCCGCAAAACGTTATTTCGCCGTCGCCCTGACTGAAGTGCAGATCGCCGACGGACAGACCGCCGCCTTTGACATAGACAGGGAAGTACACTTTCGAACCCCGCGACAAATCCTTGATGTCGCAGTTGCCGCCGTGTTCGCGTGGTGGCACGGTGCGCGCGCCTTCGGCTGCTGCCACGGCTGCATCTTCCTTTTTCATCTTGCCCATGTGCGCGGTGGGCGCGTAGGGCAGGTTGGCCAGGCCGGGCACGCGGGTGGGATCGGTGTCGAACAGTTCCTTCTCGCGCTTGTTCCACTCCGCCAGCATTTCCTTTGACGGCAGGCAGCCGATCAGGCCGGGGTGAATCAGGCCGGCGAATTCGACGCCGGGCACATGGCGCGATTTGGTGAACATGCCGTTGAAATCCCAAATCGATTTCTGCGCCTCGGGAAAATGTTCGGTGAGGAAACCGCCGCCGTTTTTCTTGGAGAAAAAGCCGTTGAAACCCCACAGGCTTTCCTGAAAGGCGCCGATGTCGAGAATGTCCACCACCAGCAGATCGCCGGGCTCGGCGCCTTCCACGCCCACGGGGCCGGACAGGAAATGCACCTGCGACAGATCCACGTCGCGCACGTCGGCGGCGTCGTCATTGTTTTTGATCTGGCCGCCGGTCCAGTCGTAGCACTCGATAATGAAATCATCGCCGGGCTTGACCATCGCCGCCATCGGAATGTCCGGGTGCCAGCGGTTGTGGATGGTGTCCTGTTCGTAGGGCGATTTCTTCAGGTCGATTTTGATGATGGTCTCAGCCATTGCATGTCACCTCTAGCCGTTTTTGGGATAAAGACTTGGTTGAAGTCTGCGTTGCACAGCGGGCCCGACTGCCGGTTAAACCTCACACCGACAGGTAGGCCGCGATTTTTGCCTCGTTGACATTGGCGCGCTCTTCCTCCGCCACGATGTCGCCTTTTTCCAGCACCAGAATGCGGTCGGCAATGTCCAGTGCGAAACTCAGGACCTGTTCCGACACGATGATCGACAAACCTTTTTCATCACGGATGCGTTTCAGCGTGCGCGCCATTTCGCGAATGATCGATGGCTGGATGCCTTCAGTGGGTTCATCGAGCAGCAGCAGTTTGGGCCGGCTCGCCAGGGCGCGGGCAATGGCGAGCTGTTGCTGCTGGCCGCCGGACAGGTTGCCGCCGCGCCGGGATTTCATTTCCAGCAGCACGGGGAACAGGTCGTACAGATCCTGCGGAACTTTTTTGTCTTTCACCGTGGTCAGTCCGGTCTCGATGTTTTCCTTCACGGTCATGGTGGAAAAAATCATGCGTCCCTGGGGCACGAAGCCGACACCACTGGCGACGCGCTGGTGGCTTTTCATCGCCGTGAGATCGGTGCCGTCCAGTTTCACGCTGCCCTTGCGGCTGGGCAGGATGCCCATCAGGGATTTCATCAGCGTGGTTTTGCCCATGCCGTTGCGGCCCATGATGGCGACGATTTCCTTCGGCTTGATTTCGAAATTCAGGTTGTGGATGACTTCGCTCTGGCCATAGGCCACCTGGTACTGTGATACGGAAAGCATGGCGTTCTCCTCAATGGCCCAGATACACTTCGACGACTTTGGGATCGGTCTTGACCCGTTCCATGGAGCCTTCTGACAACACCTTGCCCTGATGCAGCACGGTTACGCGGTCGGCGATGTCTTCCACGAACTGCATGTCGTGTTCGATCACGATCACGGAACGGTTCTTGGTGATGCGGTGCAGCAGTTCGGCGGTCTGTTTGCGTTCGGCGACCGACATGCCGGCCACCGGTTCGTCGAGCATCAGCAGATCCGGGTTTTGTATCAGCAGCATGCCGATTTCCAGCCACTGTTTCTGGCCGTGGCTGAGCAGGCCCGCTTCCTTGCCGAGCAGATCCTTGAGGAAAATCATTTCCGCGATTTCCTCTACCCGGGAGATGACTTCCCTGTCCCGCTTGAAGGTGAGCGCGCCCCACACATTGCGTCCTTTAGGGTAGGAGAGCTCCAGGTTTTCAAAGACAGTGAGATCCTCATAGATCGATGGATTCTGGAATTTGCGGCCAACGCCGGCGTGGACAATTTCATGCTCGCGCATCTTGGTGAGTTCCTTGCCGCGGAACTTGATGGAACCGGTGGTGGCCTTGGTGCGGCCGCAGATCAGATCCAGCACCGTGGTTTTGCCGGCGCCGTTCGGCCCGATGATCACGCGGATTTCATTTTCATCGACGTAGAACGACAGATCGTTCACCGCCTTGAATCCGTCGAAGGATACGGTGAGTCCTTCCACGGCGAGGACGAAATCCTTGGCGCCGATGCTTACGTTGGAAATGGTCATGGTTCAGCTCCTGGATTCCAGCGGGTTGGTGGTGAGCGGTCGCGGCGTTTTCAGGCTGGCGAGCCATTTGTCGATGCGCGGCGCCACCCAGGTTTGATACAAACCGGCCAGACCATTGGGGAAAGCCAGTACCACCGCGATGAACAAGCCGCCCATGGCGAGCAGCCACAATTCCGGAAAGCTTTCCGAGAAACTGGTTTTGGCCCAGTTCACCAGCAGCGTGCCGTACACCGCACCCAGCAGTGACAGGCGACCGCCGACAGCGCAGAAAATTACCATTTCAATGGACGGCACGATGCCGACGAAGGACGGCGACATGAAACCCACCTGCAGGGTGAACATGGCGCCGCCGATGGCAGAGAATGCGGCGCCGAGGCAGAAAACGAAGATCTTGAAATTGGAAACG
>JBMOPR010000113.1:0-3770 GCA_049323075.1 Pseudomonadota bacterium | reverse complement strand
GACCGCACAGCAGCGCATCCTCAAGGACATCGCCAAATTCCTTAATCCGGCCACTGCCCGCAACCTGAAAATCCAGCAGGAAATCAAAAACAAATCCTACGAGGATATGGTGCGGCTGGCGGCGGCCCTGGAAAATCTCGACCTGCCGACCAAAACTGAACTGGGCGACTGGCTGTTGAAACGCCTCGAAAAAAGCAGCGAAACGGCGACCAGCTGGTGGGCGCTGGGCCGGATCGGCGCGCGGGAACCTTTCCACGGCAGCGCCCACAAGGTGGTATCGCCGAAGCAGGCAGAGCAGTGGCTCAATGTGGTGCGCAAACAGGACTGGCGTAAAAACCAGAACGCAGCTTTTGCGGCTGTGATGTTGGCGCGGGTCAGCGGCGATCGCAGCCGTGATCTGGAACCCGCTTTGAGGAACGACATTGCGGCACAATTGCGCACGGTAAAGGCAGCGGACCTCTGGGTACGTCTGGTGAGCGAACACATTGCGCTGGACGAAACCGAAAGCCGCCGAGTATTCGGTGAAACCCTGCCGAGCGGCCTTAAATTGATGCAATAACCACCCGATTCTGTTGGTCGGGTTTTTACCGGCGTGCGGCGGTTCTTGCCGCAAAACTGGCGGATGTGCGATAGTCACAGCGCAGTCCAGAGTTGAAGCGCTGTCCCATTTTCGCCGCCTGGATCGCCACAGGACCCCCATGACCCAGAAGCAGGAAATTCACACCTACGATGCCCCCCAGTGGACCGTGACCGCCGATCCCGCCGTCGATTCGGTGGTGATCGAACCGGTGTTGTCTGGCGCAGGTGGTATTCCGGTCAATCCCATCCAGGAAATCCGTTCCTTTCACCGGTTCCATTTCCGCCTCACGCTGCTGTACGGCGGCGCCGTCATCATCACCATCGGCTTGCTGGTGTACCTGTTTTACATGCTCTGGTCCCACTCGGAAGTCGAGGCGCTGCAGCGGCGACTGACCGCCATCGCCGGCACCCTGGCGCAGACCATCGATGCCGACGAGATCGCCAAGTTCCCCGTCGAATATGATCAGCTGTCGCCGCTGCACCGGGAAATACACCGCCGCTTCGAATACCTGGCGCAGACCGACACCGATGTGGAATCCATCTATATCCTGCGTCCCACCAATGTGCCCACGGAGCTGCGTTTTTTTGTCGATTATTCCAAGGGCGAACTGCAGGGCACACCAGGCGAATTCTATTCCGCCGAGGAAACCCCGATCCTGCTGAAAGGCTTCACCAAAACCGTGGTGGAGGATCAGCCCTATCAGGACGCCTTCGGCCTCACGCTTTCCGCCTACTCGCCCCTGATTTCCAGCAGCGGTGCCCGGGTGGGTCTGGTGGGTGTTGACGTGAAAAGTTCGCGTCTGCAGCAGATGCGCGGCAGCGTGCTGAGTGCGTCGGGAATCATCCTGCTGGCGTCGGTGGCGGTGATCGCGCTGGTGTCATTCATTGTGGCGCGCAGCATTCGTGAACCGCTGGTGCGGCTGATTCTGGGCACCGGCGCAGTGGCGCGGGGCAATCTGGATGTGCGCCTGCGTCTGCGGCGTGCCGACGAGTTCGGCCTGCTGGGCAAGTATTTCGACAAAATGGCGGAGGAGCTGAAAGAACGCCAGACCATCCGCGACCTGTTCGGCCGTTACCTGAGCGAGGACGTGGCGCGCTCGGTGCTGGCACGCAACCAGAACATCGAACTGGGCGGGCAGGAAGTGGTGGTCACTGTGCTGTTCTGCGATCTGCGGGATTACACCACCATCAGCGAGCGGCTGTCGCCCATGCAGATGGTGTCGATGATCAACGAATACCTGGGTGTGATGAATCTGGTGATCGACCAGCACAACGGCTGCGTGATCGAATTCCTGGGGGACGGCATCCTGGCGGTTTTTGGTGCGCCCCAGGCATTTGCCGAACACGCGGAAATGGGGGTGCGCTGTGCCATCGCCATGCGCGAGGCGCTGCACAAGCTCAACCAGCAGTGGGACCAGCAGGGCATCGCCGACCGCTGGCGCGATCTGGGTATCGACCAGATCCAGTGCCGCATCGGTCTGCACACCGGCCCGGTGGTGGCGGGTAACCTGGGGTCGAAGACGCGGATGAAATACGCGGTGATTGGCGACACCGTGAACGTGGCCGCGCGGCTGGAAGCCCTGAACAAGGAATACGGCACTACCATTCTGCTGAGCGACGAGGTGAAAACCCGCCTGCCCAACGATTTGCGGGAACTGTCCAAAAAAGTGGGCATCACCGTGGTGAAAGGTCGGCAGCAGACAGTGATTTCCTATTCGGTCTGACGCCAGTCGCCTGGAGGCCAGCATGCGTGCCGCACCCATCGCCCTGATCACCGGCCTGCTGCCATTCCTCTGCATCCATCTTTCGTTTGTGATCGCCGCCAGCCACGGCCATGTGGACTGGTGCAATCCCTATTGGGACAGCTGCACCTCCATCAGCGCCACCGGTCGCGAGCTGCCGGAAAAACTGCTGTTCAAATTCATCATGATTCCCGCCGGCCTGATGGCGATGCTGTTCTGGTGGCTGGTGTATCAGTGGCTGGCACAGGTTGGCCAGTGCAGGTCGCCGGTCATGTTGGCCGTTGGTGCCGTCGCGGGTCTGTTCCTGATCCTGTACGTGGTGGCGCTGGGGGAAGGGCGGGAGTATCAGGGATTGCGGCGCACCGGCATTATCCTGTTTTTCTCGCTCACGTTTCTGGCCCAGCTGCTGTATCTGGCGCGGTGTGCCAGCGTGGCGAACAGGACAACGTTGCAGGCGCGCGTCATTCGCTGGCAGGGACGTGCCGCCATTACGCTGCTGGCCATCGGCATCAGCACTGTGCTGCTGGATCTTTTCTACCAAAATTACGATGCGATTGAAGACGCCTTCGAGTGGGTGATGATGCTGTTCATCGTCGCCCAGTTCGTCAGCCATTACGGGTTGTGGCAAGAAGTGGAATTGCGGATCGAAATCAGATCGAACCGGGTTTGACCGGCGTTTCAAAAAAAGTGCGCATTACCTGGATGATCTGCTCCGACGATTGCGACGCTACTGCCCGGCGCATGTGCTCCAGCAGAGTCAAGCGCTCACTGGCTTCAAAGGAAGGAATATCATCCAGGACGATTTCTGTCAGCGGCGCGCTGATGATGGTGGTGAGCTTCACCAGCGCGCCCACGGTCAACACAGCCTGGTCGATGCCTTCCTGGCGAATGGTGGTGACAAAGCGCAGATAGCCTTCATCCGCCAGCCACAGCATCGCACCCAGACAGGCTTCGTGGCGTTTGGTGTGCAGGCCGAATTCGTCCACCTGATCAGGGCCGATCAGATCTTCCACAAACAGGTCCATCCGGCGCGGAAAGGCACGCTGCAGGCTCAGCAGGATCAGCGCCGTGTCCTTGTAGAAATCGATCAGGTTCAGATCGGCCATGTGACAGCTTGTCCGGATCAGATGATGCCGCGACGGAAACGGTCGAGAAACACTGCGATCCGGCCGATGGCGTGTTCCAGGTCCTCTTCCCTGGGCAGGAACACCAACCGCATGTGATCCGGACGTGGCCAGTTGAAACCGGTTCCCTGCACCACCAGGATCTTTTCCTGCAGCAGCAGATCCAGCACCAGCTGCTGGTCGTTGCTGACCGGGTAGATCTTGGGATCAAGGCGCGGGAACAGGTACAGCGCACCCATCGGCTTGACACAGCTGACGCCGGGAATGTCATTGAGCATGCGGTGCGCCAGATCGCGCTGCCGGTAAAGACGGCCGCCCGGCTCGA
>JBMOPR010000112.1:0-3771 GCA_049323075.1 Pseudomonadota bacterium | reverse complement strand
TGTCCAGATTACGGAAAAAAGCATGACGCCACTCGCGCAGCGTGCGGGCATAGTGGGGCGTGATGTCTTCGAAATGGGTGAGTTGCAGATCGCTGTGATCGCTACAGTTCTGCAGCAACGCATTCACTGACGGGATGCAGGAGCCCGGAAAAATATAGCGCTGGATAAAGTCGACGTTTTTGATGGCAGTCTGGTAACGCTTGTGATCGATGGTAATCGCCTGGATCAATCCGATGCCGTTGGGCTTCAGCAGCCGGCCCAGCGTTTCGAAATAGGCGCCGTAGTACTGGTGACCCACCGCTTCCACCATTTCGATGGACACCAGCTTGTCATACTCGCCCTTCAGGTCGCGGTAATCCTGCAGCAGCAACGTGATGTTGTCCTCCAGTCCCCGCGCACGGATTTCATTGCGGGCATAATCGTGCTGCTGTTGCGACAGCGTGGTGGTGGTGACCTTGCAGCCATAGTGGGTGGCGGCGTGAATGGCAAAGCCACCCCAGCCGGTGCCGATCTCGATCACATGGTCGTGCGGTTGCAGGTCCAGCTTCTGGCAGATCCGGTCCAGCTTGGTGACCGACGCCTGCTCCATCGTTGCATATGGACTTGGGAAAATGCCGGCGGAGTACATCATGGTGGGGTCGAGGAACAGCTGGAACAGATCGTTGCCCAGATCGTAGTGCGCGGCAATATTGCGACGCGACCCCTTTTCGGTGTTGCGGTTGTTCCAGTGATACAGCCGCTGGAAGGGTTGTGCCAGCCGGGCCAGTCCGCTCTCCATCCGGTTGAGCGCGTTCAGATTGCGCGACATGAAGCGGATCACCGCAGTGAGATCGGGCGAGGTCCAGTCGCCGGTCATGTAGGCTTCGGCTGCGCCAATGCTGCCACCCAACACCATGTCGCGGTAACAGGCGGAATCCTGCACATCGATACGGGCCTGAATCGCGCTGGCGTCCTTGCTGCCACGGCATTCGTATTCGCCATCCGGATCGCAGATCACGAGGGTACCGAATTCCGCCTGGGCGAACGCTTTCAGCAACAGCTGGCGGCAAAAACGCTCAGTGCTGGTCAGTGGTGTTGCTTTGCTGACGGTTGAGGATTGCATGGGGAGTTGCCTCATCTGACAAGGGGTGATCGTAAATTGGCGTGCGCTTCAGCCAGAGCTTTAGCGCCTGCCAGTAAATGCCGGCGACCGTCTTGATGGTGACGGCAGGAAATTTCAACAGTATCCGGTTCAGTGCTGACGCGGTGGCGTCCTGCCGCTGCAGCAGCAGGGTGGCGTTGAAAACCTCGTTGCCGTCCTGCCGGTTGCGCATGAATACCGACAGCTTTTCGCCGGGCAGGCCGAACTGCCATTCATATTGCATGCCCATGGGCAGAAACGGGGAAACATGAAACGCCTTGTCGAATGCAAAGGACTGCCTGTTTTCTTCAGCGCTGCACTGCAGCACATAACGGAAGCGCTCGTTCCAGGGCGTGTTGTTGATTTCCGCTACAATCCAGGTCAGCTTGCCTTGCTCGAAACAATAGTAGAAGGACACCGGGTTGAAGCAGTATCCCAGGTAACGGATGTGGGTCAGCAGAAAAATATCGCCGTCAAATGGGTGGCCGGTCTGCTGCCGGATTTCCAGCCGTACCGCGTCGCGCAGGCTGGCCACGGAGGGATTCAGAAAATCCCGGCGGTAAAAGCTGGCCCAGTTGAAACGCTCCAGCGACCACAGCGGCGACAGCGCGAAAAAGTCCTCCAGTTCGTCCAGATTCAGGTACAGCATGAAGAGGGGATAGCTGAATTCGTGCGCAGTCGGCGTTTGTCGCCGGTGGCTCACGACGCCTTCGTAGAGGGCGCTTTGCATGGCGCAATCACCTCGTCGAAATCAACGCCCAGAGAGCGGGCGGCACGAATGGCGCTGTTGACGCCGTCTTCGTGAAAACCGTTGAACCAGTAGGCGCCGCAGTAGTAGGTATGGTGTTTGCCATTGATCCGGTCGAAACTGTTTTGTGCATGCATGCCCGCCAGCGTGTAGGCGGGGTGGCTGTAGCGGTAGCGGGCAATGATGCGTGCCGGATCGATGCGGTCGTTCTGGTTCAGACTGACGCAGAAAGTGGTATCGCTGACAAAATTCTGCAGAATGTTCATATTGTAGGTGACGTGGACCGGACGATCAGCCCGTTCCGGGATGCGGTAGTTCCACGCGGCCCACGCCAGTTTGCGTTGCGGCAGCAGGCGAATGTCGGTGTGCAGCACCACATCGTTGTCCTGGTAGGGAATGGCGCCCAGAAACTGGCGTTCTTCCGGTGAAGGCTGCGTCAGCATCGCCAGCGCCTGGTCGCTGTGGCAGGCCAGCACCACTGCGTCGAACTGTTCCAGCTGGCCCTGATCGTCGCGCAGCAACACGCCATGCGAGAAACGTTCGATCTGCTCGACCCTGCGCCCGATATGCGTGGGTCCGCGCAATTGCTGTTTCAGGGCATTGACGTAACTGCGGGACCCGCCGGAAATGACGCGCCATTGGGGGCGCTGGTCCACTGACAGCATGCCGTGGTTGTAAAAGAAGCGCACAAAAAAGGCGAGCGGAAATCCCAGCATGTCGGATTCCGGCGCCGACCAGATTGCCGCGCCCATCGGGATGATGTAATAGCGTATGAATTCCTCGCTGTAGCGGTTTTCATCCAGAAAGCGCTGCAGGGTCATGCCAGGATCGATGTCGCCCTGCTGATGGGCACGGGTGGCTTGCCGGTTGAAACGCACGATATCACTCACCATGCGCCAGAAGCGGCGACTCACCAGATTCTTGCGCTGACAGAACAGACTGTTGAAAGAGGTGCCGTTATATTCCAGATCGGATCGGTCGCAGCGTACGCTGAAGCTCATGCTGGACGCTTCGCTGGCTACACCCAGGTGATCCATCAGCCGGATGAAATTGGGATAGGTCCAGTCGTTATAGACGATAAAGCCGGTATTCACCGGAAAGCGCTGGTCATCCAGATCGACGTCGAGGGTGTGCGTGTGACCACCCAGGTAAGCGTTTTGTTCAAACAGCGATACGCTGTACTTTTTTTGCAGCAACAGTGCACTCAGGAGTCCCGATATGCCGCTGCCAACGACGGCGATCTTTTTGTATTCCATGATTTCAGTTCTCACACAATTGTCTTTCATGCAAATCAGTTCAGCGCACTGACGCTGCGCCGGACTGCATTTCCTGCCGGATGCGCGCGGGAATCGGCTTCAGTTCCCAGATCAACCCCACTTTTTCCAGCAGCAACAGCAGCAAATAAGTGATGTCGATTTCCCAGCGTGCAAAGCCGTGCCGCGCCGACGCCGGATAGCGGTGGTGGTTGTTGTGCCACCCTTCGCCCAGGGTAATCAGGGCCAGCGCCAGGTTGTTACGGCTGTTGTCGCCGGTTGCGAACCGGCGCTTGCCCCACACATGGGCCAGTGAGTTGATGGTGACAGTGGAATGGAACAGCAGGGTGGTGGAAATGAAAAATCCCCACACCAGCAATTGCAGACCGCTGGTTTCCAGACCCGGCGCGAATGCGGCCAGCAGCTCACCCAGGCTGAAAATCGCCAGCATGGTCAGTGCCGGCACCAGTGCGTCGTAGCGATTGAGGAATACCAGTTCCGGAAAACGCGCGAAATCACGGATGCGGTCGTACGGTGTTTTGAAGGAAGCGTCGCAGGTGAACCAGCCCATGTGCGACCACCAGAAACTGCGCTGCACCGGTGAATGCAGGTCCAGCGCCTGATCGGAATGCTGGTGGTGATGGCGGTGA
>JBMOPR010000111.1:0-3774 GCA_049323075.1 Pseudomonadota bacterium | reverse complement strand
GATCCGCTTCCTCAGCATCCTGCTGCTGCCGTACCTGGCGAAGGTGAGCGCCGACACGAAGCCTGAAATGATAAAGAACGCCTCCATGCGAACCAGGCCGGACGCGTACTGGATTCCGGCATAGATGACCGACGACCCCAGCGTGGTGGAGTGAATGATGATGCCATACATCATCAGGAACGATCTGAGCGAATCCAGGTGGAAATAGCGCATACAGCATGGAGTCCATTTTCAGCACGAGCGGGCTATGCAGGATGGAAAAGCGGTGCCTTCCGGCGCGGCTTCGTGGCAGCAGCTTCCAGACTGCAGCCCATTGTCACCAGCCACTTTTTCCTCTGCATCAGAAAGGCACACATCACCAAACTCATGGTCATGAGCATGTTGATCTGACCGAAATAGGACACTGACAGGAACGACACCACATGCGTCAGGAATGAGCAGAAGAAGCCCCAAAGCAGCCACTGCAGGGCCAGATCCAGCCGCAACAGCGAACAACGCCAGCTGAATCGCAGACAAAGCGCGACCATCCAGATAAACAGTATCAGCGTCAACAGGCCGCCAAATACAGCCTGGGCCACGTACATGGACGTGATATCGCCCGCCCACACGTTCCAGTGCGCCACGCCTTTCACACCAATCAACGCCCACTCACTGAAGTTTTTCACCGTTTGATCGTAAAGATGGTAGCGGTGATAGCCGGTAGAACCACCCGCCACATCGATTCGGGAAAAAAGATGCCATACCGGTGCCTTCATGGTCAGGTGCAGAAAAATGACGAGACCGAACAACGCATAGGCCATGATGCCCGCGTATTTTCGATACCTGAAACAAAGCACAGCCCCGATCCCGGCCAGCAGCGCGAGAATGGGCCCGCTCGAAGCAGAGGCAATCGTCACATAGATGGAGCAGACAACGCCGCACAGACAGAACAGTTTTCTTGCCGTGCTTCTGCGGCTGCTGGCACGCAGCAGCGCTATCGACACCGGCATGATACTGGCGGCAAAAGAACCCAGCAGGATGGCATGACTGAATGCGGCACTGCAGCGAATCCGGCCATCCCGATGCGACGTGTGATCGCGCCCGAGGATATAAAACGGATTTACGCCATAGAATTGCTCGAACATGACAAAGGGCGTCATCACGATGATCGATCCCACCAGAACCATCATGGCACGTACGATGTCCGCAATGTCAGTTATATACGAGCGGAACACGTAGTAAAGCATGAAAGTATCAACCAGAACGCCCAGTTTGTAGATAAAGGCTTTGCCTGATTCCCACAGCAGCAGATAGGCAAGCGTTCCGGTCACCACCCAGAACACATACAGCCAGTCCATCAGGTTCAGCCGGCCCCGGTAATGCTCGCCTTTCATTACGATCCGAAGACAACCGACAAACGCAAATATGCGCAGGATCTTGAAATCCAGGCCGCTGATAACCATAGCCTGGTCTGCCGGCACGAAGCACATTCCAATCACATAAATGGAAATGACGTGCTTACGCGGCACATTGAGAATCGCCACGCAGAGCAGCACGGTAAGCGCCAGTGTTGCCGGTGCAATCATTGCCTGATTCCGGTTTTTATTTCGAAAACCTGCGAAATCGTCCGTCGCTTCGCTTTTTTCGTGGCCATATACACCGATTCACTCCTCCAGCCAGTGCTGGCTAGTAGCCTTTCGACCACTCGTGACGCCGGGTCCAGATTTCATGCCATATTTTTCGCGCATCCACATAGCGGGATTGCCCGCCTTGCAGTGACAGCACCGAGTAAGCCATCATCCGCGTCACCACCCAGGATTTGAACAGGAAGACACCTACCCTCTGATTGATTTCACTCCAGTGTACTTTCTGAAGTTCGATCTTCGCCGACAGCAATCTGACCATCTTGTCCGCCCTGACTTTTTCCGATCCGCCGCCGTAGTGGATGATCTGAGCCGCCCCGGTGATCATCGGCGAGTAGCCCAGCTTTTTTGCCCGCAGGCACAGGTCTGCTTCTTCCGCATACATGAAGAAGCGCCGGTCGAAACCTTTCAGCTGATTCCACAGGGTACGTTTGATCATCAGGAAGCAGCCGCACACGATATCAACCTGGCGAATGGAGTCTCTGCTCCAGCCACCGTATTCCTCGGCATTGAACAGTTCGCTGTTTCTGAAGATGGCTGCCAGGCCGGACGCGCGGCAGAACTGATTCCAGATACTCATCTTGCGGAAGCAGGAACCAGGATTCAGCGCGCCATTGCCAAACACCGTGCGCCCGCCCCAGATTCCGGCAGCAGGATGCTGGCCGGCGAAATCCAGCAGACGGCCTATTGCATTGTCCAGTACCACCGTATCCGGATTCAGCAACAACAGATATTCACCACCGGCCTGTTCAATCGCGATATTGTTTGCCATCGCAAAGCCATGATTTTTTTCCGATCGGATCAGTCTGACCTGGGGAAACTGTTGCTCGATACTGTCAGCCGATCCATCGCTGGAATTATTGTCGATCAGAATGACCTCGATGGAATCGGGACTGGTTTCCCGATAGACCGACGCCAGGCACTCCAGCGTCATTTGCCTGGTGTTGTAGCTGACAATCACTATGGATAATTTCATCAGAATGCCCTGTCTGAACGCCTTGCCGAAGTCTGGCTGTCACGACGAGTGGAAACAACGCATACACCCACGGTTTCAGGAACTTGAAATCGCCGGACCGAAAAAACCACTTGAGTGCGATGAGCGCCGTTTTGCGGGACTCGGATCGACGCCCGTCGACGACAGACCAGTAGGCACTGTCAACAAAGTGCCCGCTCAGGTTGTTCAGTTTGTCCCCGGCCTGATGCGGGTTGCTGCGCAGATAGTCCGACATCGCCAACGCGGCAAGCCCCCGGCGCGCCCGCGCCTTGTTGATGGTTTTGAGCAAATACTGTGCCTTCTCTGCGGCTTTGGTTTTGGTAATCGAGTTGAAGTGAAACCGGTAGTGATACAGCGGCTCCGGCGACACCCGGATATCACTCACTTCACCCACCTTCAGGATGAAATCAAGGCCTTGCCCGATTCTGAGTTCCTCATCGAATTTGAATCGCTTTGCCAGTTCCATCCGCACCATCATGGTCGGGTCCAGGGCCGGCATCTGAAAACTGCCGATCCGGCGTTTGCAGTGAATCTCGTCATAACGCGTTCTTCTGGGCGCGCAAATGCCCTGATCCAGAATCAGCGCATAACCGGACTGAACCAGACCCAGGTGCGGATTGTTGTCCAGCAGCCCCGCGAGCACTTTCAGCCTGTCCCTGTCACAGGCATCGTCGGCATCCAGAATGGTCAGGTACCGGCCTGTTGCCTTGTCGATCAACGCATTGAGAGCGACAGACTTGCCCGCGTTTTCTTGCCGGAACACGGCGATTCTGGGATGAGTGATCGCTCGCAACCGGTCATAGGTTCCATCCCGGCTGCCATCGTCCATCACCAGCAACTCGAAATCATCCAGCGATTGGGCGAGCACGGAATTCACCGCTTCCTCAATGTAGCTCTCCGCGTTATAGGCACTGATCAGAACGGAGATTTTGGGCGCTGCAGGCTTCATGGCGGCTTTGGTATCAAGGCATCGTCAAGTAGTGGCAAGGGATCCGCGCAACATGCAATCCCGCGTTTTCCGGAACCATGCAATATCCCATCCATCTATCAGCAGTATCTTGATAATGAACAGGCTTTCAAAATCGCCGCGGTCGCTGCCCAAAATACCAATTCAAATCGATACCGGAGCAGGTTCAATTCCGCGCTATTTTTGCGGTG
>JBMOPR010000110.1:0-3782 GCA_049323075.1 Pseudomonadota bacterium | reverse complement strand
ACGGCGTCTTTTGCGGTGTAGAACATTTTGGTGGACGCCAGCTGCGCTTCGAAGCCGGCCAGATCGGTGCCCGATGCCTTGGCCATGAATTCCCGCGCCGCCTTGCCTTTGGCATCCTGTGCGCTCATGGTGGCCATGATTTCATACCAGGCGCCGACCAGTGCCTTGCCGAATTTCGGATTGGCCTTGAGCACGTCGCTGTTCACCACCATCAGGTCGATGATTTCACCGGGAATCTGCGAGGAATCGAATACTTTGTTGCTGTCCGGCATGGTCAGGATTTCCGACAGCAGCGGATTCCAGGTGACGACAGAGGTGACATCCGGCGTGGCAAACGCAGCCACCAGGTCGGCGTCGGAGGTGTTCACCACTTTCAGGTCTTTTTCGCTCAGACCAACGGTTTCAAGGCCGCGCGCCAGCAGATAATGGGAAACGCTCAGCTCCACCAGATTGACGGACTGGCCTTTAATATCAGCGAGGGATTTTTTGCCTTTCAGCACCACGCCGTCATTGCCGTTGGAGAAATCGCCCACGATCAGGGCGGTGGAATCGACGCCGCCGGCGGCAGGAATGGTCAGCGCATCCATGTTGGTCATGGTGCAGCCATCGTATTTGCCAGCGGTATATTGATTGATGGATTCGACGTAATCGTTGATCTGTACCACGTCGATGGCGATGCCGTATTTATCGGCCCATTTCTTGACGATGCCCTGTTGGGCGCCGTAATCCCATGGCATCCAGCCCACATAAATGGACCAACACACACTGAAGGATTTTCTTTCTTCAGCATGTGCGATCCCAACAACTGCAAGAGCGGCACAGAATACTGTTAGAACGGTACGAATAAACGGAGCGAGGATAAGGGCCTTTAACAGATTGCGCATGGTGGAGCTCCCACGGTTACACGTTGAATGGATGGAGGAATCAATGGCATACCTGCCAGTGTCACCTCCCGGGCTTTTATCCCGCCGTGTAACCTTCCCCTGGGAAGGTCGCCAGCTCTCGGACCAGACATCACGCAAACCCGCGCGACCGGAACCCTAGCTGTCCATTGTCAATCTGTATGTGTTCAGGAGTACCTTCAATGTCTCATGGCGCATCCGCAGTGAGCGGGCAACCATGCCATTGCATTCCTCTGCATTTTATACGAAGCAATTGCGGTGCCAAGCTGGTAAAAGCTACTGAATGTGGGCTCCCTGCGCGGGTGACACGTGCCGTAGTGCCATATTGTGGTGCAAAATCGGCGCGGAATGACGTAGTTGGTGCAAAAAGCGGGTCACCAGGGCGCGGGCGCCAGCGAAGTTGATCGCCGGCGCGGAATCCGCCTGCCATTCAGCAATGCACCTACAGGGGTGTCGCGCACCAGAAACTCATAGCTCAGCAGGCCCAGCCCCAGGGTGGCGACCAACACCAGTCCGAATTTCAGCGTCGGTGCCAGCGGCCAGTCGTGCAGCAGGGGCGGCAATGCAATGGCCAGCGGGAAGTGAATCAGATACAGCCAGTAGGAACTGTTGGACAGATAGCGCACCAGTGCATTTTCCTGGCGCAGGTAGCGCTGGTACAGCGCCATCACCAGCAGTGCCGCGTACACTTTGGCCATGCCCAGACTCAGTGCCGAGACCGGATTGAAGCCGTTGCTCCCGATCTGGCTGGCAAACAGTACGATGTTGGCACTGGCCAGGGACAGCAGACTCCAGAACAACCAGTGCCGGGTGGCGGAGCCGATGCCGAGCAGCGCGGGTTGCCGGCCGGTCAGTCCCGCGTGCCCATACAACAGGGCGCCCAGGCCATAGCAGGCAAGATAAAACAGAAATTGCCCCGGGTCCGGCAGCAGCGCAATGGGCGCTGCGTCCGCCAGCGTCCCGTTTCCGTAGACCGTCAATCCCATGATCAGTCCGAACGGCAGGGCCAGTAAGGTCACCGGCGTCTGCTGCCAGCGTGCCGGCAGTTGCCAGCCCAAGCGTCCGGACAATGATTGCAGCAGCAGATGAATACCGTAAAACAGGGCCAGGAAGTACAGAAACCATAGATGGTGCCATTCGAACATTTCAGTGGCTACCGGCACAGCCGCAGGGGAAAGTGTGCGAGAGCTGGCGTAAATCGCGCGGGTGATCCACTCGTTGGGCAGTGCCAGCAGTAGCAGCGGCAACACGACCCGCAGGCTGCGATCGCGCACGAAGTGCCGGGCAGACTTGCGCTCCAGGATCAAGGCAGCGAAAAAGCCGGCCACGATAAAGAACGCCGGCATGCGAAAGAGGTGAATGGTCCCGCAGGCCAGGTCGAACAGATGATGGGACGCGGGCTCGACATAGGCCCAGTCTTCCCCTGGTTCGAAGTGACTGTAGCTGAGCGCGCAATGAAACAGGATGCCCAGCAGCATCATGTGCGCGCGCAGGTGATCCAGATAGTGAAGTCTGCTCATAGGCTTTCCATGCCGTTGCGATGGCAGGGCACGATAGCAGATTCAAAGTGACCACAATGTGATGATCCGCTCCAATTTCCGATTGCACGAACGTGCAGGCGTCGGTTATTTGCGTGCCGCCTGTCTACTGATAATCGGGCTAATGGTAATCGGATTTGCAACCAGGGCAGGCAACATGACAGCAGGAAGGAAAATCAGAATGGTATTCACCGCGCTGTTGGCGTTATCCATTGTTGCGCTTGGGAATGAAGCCTCGTCGGCGCCGCTCACCCCCGCCCAGCGCGCCGCCAAGGAACAGGAACGCGCCCATCAGCGCCAGCAGAAGCAATGTGCGCGCTATCAGGCCCGGCTCGACCGCATCAACCGCAAACTGGATGCCGGTTACCGCGAGCCCCGCGGCAATGAATTGCGTCAGCAGCGACGGGAGCTGCAGTCCGTCCTGTTCCGGGAATGTCGCTGACGCCAATATCGCGCTTCCCGCTCAGTGCGATGGCGCGCTGTTATCTTTGCCGCTCAAGCCGGCAATGCCGAGCAATCCCGCCAGACTGATGAACGCGCAGATCGCCATGCCAAACGCCGTCGGCTTCAGGCTGCCATCATGCAGCACATTCACCAGCGCGCCGGACAGTGCCCCCAGCGTGAATTGCAGAATTCCCAGCAGCGCGCTGGCGGCGCCAGCCTGCTGCGGAAAAAAGTGCAGATAGCTCGCCATGCCCTGCGGATAAATCAGCCCCATCATCCCTACACCCAGCATGATCAGTGGCACCACGCCATACAGCGTTGGTGTAAACAGCTCCACGTACAGCGCCAGCAACAGCATCATTACAAACAGCACCACCACACCGATGCGACACAGCAGTTCCGGCTCCGCCCAGCGCAGCGCAAACACGCCGGCGCGATTGGCAATCATCATGGTGAGAATGTTGGCGCCGAACAGCACGGGAAACAGCGATTCAGACGCGCCAAAATATTCCATGTAGGCAAACGCCGATGACGACAGAAACACAAACATGGTGGCCGACGCAAAGCCCATTCCCAGCAGATAACCGACGGCGCGACGATGCCGGAACACCACGCCGTAATTGCGCACCATGCCCGCCGCCAGTGTACGCAGTGAAATCTGCGCGGCCCGGGCCCGGCTTTCCGGCACCTGCCAGCCCAGCAGCACGAACATCAGCAGCGCATACAGGGCCAACATCATGAAGATGGCACGCCAGCCGGCCAGGTGCAGCAGACCCGATCCCACCGCTGGCGCCACCAGCGGCGCTGTCGTCATGATCAGGCCAATCAGCGCCATCATGCGGGCCGCATTCTTGCCATCCAGTGAATCCCGCACCGTGGCAGCGACGATCACCGTGGC
>JBMOPR010000109.1:0-3785 GCA_049323075.1 Pseudomonadota bacterium | reverse complement strand
CAAACTGTAATCCGCGCCATTCAGAATACCCTGCAGTTTGTGACGGTGATATTGCAGCAGCCCGCCCATGCCGCAGGCCAGTGGTTCTTCCAGGATTTCGCGCGCATAGGTGGGGCTGACGGTGGTGATGGCGTCGGCATACACGATGCCCGCTTTCAGGAACGAGAAATTGCCGTAAAACTCCAGCCGATCGTGATGCCACCAGGCTTCCGGCAGGGCCAGCCTTTCGAACACAGCACGGGAAAACAGCCCCTGATACGCCAGATTGTGGATGGTGAAGATGCTGCGCACCGGCACCGGTTCCAGCGCCAGCAGCGCGGGAACCAGCCCCGTCTGCCAGTCGTTGCAGTGCACCACATCAAAATGGCCGGCACTGAACGGCTCCGCGCCGCAACGGCCCGCCAGCAGCGCCACCACCACCCGGCAGAACTGGGCGAAACGATCGGCATTGTCGGGCCAGTCCAGGCCCTTGGCATCGCTGTAGGGACCACCCTCGCGATCGAACAGATCACCCGGCTGCACCAGCAGCAGGCGCAGATCGCTGCCTGGCAGGCGATTTTCCAGCAGAACCGTTTCCGCCGGCACGAAGGCATCGTTCACTGGCCACCGGGCCAGGGGTTCCGGCAGCTGCGCCAGCACTGAACGGTAGGCCGGCAGTACCAGGGTGACGTCCACACCCGCCTGGCGCAGGGCCAGCGGCAGTGACTGCGACACGTCCGCGAGTCCGCCGGTTTTGATCAGGGGGAAAAGTTCGCTGGTAGCAAAGAGCAGATTCATCGCGTATCCGGTTTCCCGTGTGGTGAATGATAAGGTGGCGTAATGACTGGGAAAACTGGCGTAACTTTAGCATAGGCGCTTTGGCAGGGAAGCAGGAGCAGCACACCCGTGCACCGCCGGGATTTGACGGCGGTCAAATTGGCACCCATGATCTGGCTCTAAGCTGGCAATCAAAGCCCTATCATCAGCGCGCGCAGGATCACGCACGCAGGGTCCACCCGCCAGATTGCCATGGAGTCCGTCATGCCGAACCCTGTCAACGCCCCCGTTTGGAAACGCCTGCAGGAACTGCAGCAACAGCTTGCCGGTCAGCGACTGCAGACGCTGTTCGAACAGGACAGTCAGCGCTTCACGCAATTCTCGGCGCAGGTCGGCAATATTTTCATCGACTACTCCAAGAATTTCATCGACGGCGAAACCCTGGATGCGCTGCTGGAACTGGCCGGCGATCAGCAACTCAAGGACGCCACCAACCGGCTTGCCAGCGGACAACAGATCGCGCCAACGGTGAACGCCGTGCCATACACTGCACTGCGGGATCGCTCCTTCCTGCCCGTGTGCATCGACGGCGAGGACGTGTCATCCGGTGTGCGCAACGTGCTGTTCACCATGCGCCGCCTGTGCGAGAACATCCGTTCCTGGAACTGGCGCGGCTACAACGGCAAGCCCCTCACTGACATCGTCACACTCGGCGTGGGCGGATCGGGCAACGGCGCCGAGATGGTGTGCCGGGCACTGGCGCCCTACCATTCGCCGTCGCTGAAATCCCATTTCATCGCCAATGCGGATGCCCAGGCGATCCGCGACAAGCTGGCTCAACTGCATCCCGACACCACTCTCTTCATCATTTCCAGCAAGAGTTTCGTCACCCAGGAAACCCTGCAGAATGCCCGCCTGGCCAAAGCCTGGGTCACGGCCAATGCCAGCACCGCGGATGCAATGCACCAGCATTTCATCGCCATCACCTCCAACAAGGCGGCAGCGCTGGAATTCGGGATTCCGGAAGACAACATCCTGCCGGTGTGGGACTGGTTGCCGGGCCGCTACTCCCTGTGGACCAGTGCCGGCCTGCCCATCGCGCTGGCCATCGGAATGGAGCGGTTCGAGCAGATGCTGGACGGCGCCCACCTGATCGACCAGCATTTCCTGAATGCGCCTTTGCGCCAGAATCTGCCGGCGCTAATGGGATTGCTGGGCGTCTGGTACGCGAATTTCTGGAACACGCCATCGCAGGCGATCCTGCCCTACAGCGAATTGCTGGACCTGTTGCCGGGTTATCTGCAACACAGTCTGATGGAAACCAACGGCAAGTCGATCGATCTGGAAGGTCAGCCGGTGAATTACTCCACCGCACCGGTGATCTGGGGTTCCGCCGGAACCAAGAACCAGCACACTTACTTCCAGCTGCTGCACCAGGGCACGCACCTGGTACCGGCAGATTTCATTGCAGTGGCGTCCGATACCAGCGGCAGCGACGATTCCGTCACCACGTTCCTGCATTTATTGGCACAGACCGAGACCCTGATGCGTGGCACCACCCCGGAACAGGATGTGGGAAGCACCAGTGACGAACAGCGGTTGCCCGGCAACAAGCCGTCCACAAGCCTGCTGCTGGCGGATCTGTCGCCCGGCACACTGGGCCAGTTACTGGCACTGTATGAACATGAAGGATTTGTACAGAGCGTGCTGTGGAACCTGAATCCGTTCTCGCACTGGGGCACCGAGCTGGGCAAGCGGTATTGCGCCGGGCTGGGCAGCGCCAGCATCGACGAGATCGCTGCCGCCCGCCACGACAGTTCCACGCTGGGATTGCTGGGCGTATTCAAACGCATGCAGGAAGAACAGCACCGGCGTGATCCGTTCCACACCGGCAACATGCGGGAAGAAAGCGTTTACACGGTTTTCTGAACGCCGGCAGAACCGATCAGCCGGTTCAGGCGCTGGAATTGTCAGTTCGCCCCGGCTTTTCACGCCAGTTACGGAAACAGCAACGTCCCCACGCCCATTTTTACCACCCGCCCGCCGATCCGGCACTGGATGCTTTTGCCAGGACGTTTGTCGAATTCCACATGCAGCACGCTTTTGCGCGTTTTCTCGCTGCCGCGATCAATGCTGAAAGTATGGGTACCGTCCGCGGTATCTTTCTGTTCGGCCAGAAAGGCAACGAATTCGGGCATCACGTTGCCGATGGGCGGAAACACGTTGCTGGCCACATTCGGATTGACGATGCGGCCATGAAAATCCTCGATGTCCTTGTGCGATTTCGGCGCGAACAGGAATATGTTGGCAGCGTAGGTCTCCGACAGCAGCTCGGACCAGGATTCACTATTGAGCTTCGCCGCCTGCACATGCTCGGCCCGGGTGAATGGAATGATCAGCGTCGGGTTGTCGACACTGACCACCATCGGACGGTATTTGCTGAATGAAATATGTTTTTCATCGATGCCCAGCGCATTTGCAATGCGGCTCAGCGATGGCGTGAAGCGATCGATCGACGGCACAATCGTCCGCGCAAACTGAATTGAACCGATGCCGTCCGGTACCTTGTCGATAAACACCTTGATCGGCTGCCGGTTCTGCACGATTTCAAACGACGTATAGGCACCCTGGTCCTGGCTCAGCCCCATCTCATGGGCGATATAGGCGGCCGCCAGAATGGTGTGCGCGCCAAAGATGGTCTGCCGGGTGTCGGTGTAGACACTGAACGGGGCCTCGGCATTCGCCGTGTCCAGAAACACGGTTTCGGACTTCTGAAATTCGCTCGCTATCAACAGCTTTTCGCTGTCGGAAAGTCGCCGCTCCGGTACCACAACGGGTATCTGCGTCCCCTGAAAAGGCACATCTGCAAAAACGTCCAAAAGAAAGTACCGGGTGGCCATGAAGGATTCCTTGTCCTGTTTATGATTGTCCGAAAAGTCGATCAGAGTTCGCTGACCCGGTGCAATTCCGGCAGCAGCCTGAAGCCGGGAGTTACCGCCAGATCCCGCTGGCGGAATTCCGGCTCCAGC
>JBMOPR010000108.1:2202-3797 GCA_049323075.1 Pseudomonadota bacterium | reverse complement strand
ATCACGGAAACCGTGGTGGGTATGCTGGCCACCACCAGTCTGGGCGGTGTGTGGTCATCCTGCTCGCCGGATTTTGGTGTGCAGGGATTGCTGGACCGGTTCGGCCAGGTCACGCCGGAAATCCTGATCTGCACCGATGGTTATTTCTATAACGGCAAACGCGTGGATTGCCGCGCGAAAATCCGCGACGTGGTGGCGCAGTTGCCAACCGTGAAAAAAGTGCTGGTGGTGCCGGTGCTGGATGCGAATCCCGACATCTCCCTGTTCACAAACGCATTGCCGTGGGACGCGGCGTTGAGCCAGGCCAGTGAGCCCGTGTTCGAACCGCAACCGTTCGCCCATCCGCTGTATATCATGTATTCGTCCGGCACCACCGGCATGCCCAAGTGCATCGTGCACAGTGCCGGCGGCACCTTGCTGCAGCATCTGAAAGAACATGGGTTGCACACGGATGTGTCCGAGCAGGACGTGATTTTCTACTACACCACCTGCGGCTGGATGATGTGGAACTGGCTGGTGTCGGCGCTGGCGCTGGGGGCGACCATCGTGCTGTATGACGGCTCGCCCACGTATCCAAAAGCCGATTCCCTGTGGGATATCGCCGAGCGCGAAAACATCAGCATTTTCGGCACCAGCGCCAAGTACATTGCCAGCCTGCAAAACGCCGGCAGCAAGCCGGGCGAGACGCACAAACTGCCGAAACTGAAAAGCATCCTGTCCACCGGCTCGCCGCTGGCCAATGAAAGTTTCCAGTACGTGTATCGCGACATCAAAGCAGATGTGTGCCTGTCGAGCATTTCCGGCGGCACCGACATCATTTCCTGCTTCGCGCTGGGCAATCCCAACCTGCCGGTGATTGAAGGCGAATTGCAGTGCAAGGGCCTGGGCATGGCAGTGGACATCTTCGACGAGGAAGGGCGCAGCATCCAGAACGAAAAAGGCGAGCTGGTCTGCACGCGGGCATTTCCATCGATGCCGATCGGATTCTGGAACGATGCCGACGGCAAGAAGTACCAGTCCGCCTATTTCAGCCGCTTCGCCGGCATCTGGGCGCACGGCGATTTTGCCGAGCAGCGTCCGTACGGCGGCATGGTGATCCACGGCCGCAGCGACACGGTGCTGAATCCGGGCGGCGTGCGCATCGGCACGGCGGAAATCTACCGCCAGGTGGAAAAGCTGGAAGAAGTGCTGGAATCCATCGCCATCGGCCAGGAATGGCAGGACGACGTGCGGGTGGTGCTGTTCGTGAAGCTGCGCCCGGGCGTGACGCTGGATGATGAGTTGCAGAAACGCATCAAAACCATCATCCGCGAGAACACCACCGTGCGCCATGTGCCGGCGCGCATCCTGCAGGTGAGTGACATGCCGCGTACAGTGAATGGAAAGCTGGTGGAAATTGCCGCGCGGGATGTGGTGCACGGGCGCAAGGTGAACAACCTGAGCGCCATCGCCAATCCGGAAGTGCTGGAAGAGTTTCGCAACCGGGCCGAGTTGCAGTCGTAAGCGATTTAATCAATTTCGACCGGTTCCATCGTGTGGAAATAAAAAAAGCCTGAGTCAATCAGGCTTTTTTTTGTGGCTGCTTTCCCGCTGCA
>JBMOPR010000108.1:0-2191 GCA_049323075.1 Pseudomonadota bacterium | reverse complement strand
CCTGCGGAATCTGCGTGCGCATCGATTTGTGGCGCTGCTCCTTGGCGGAATAGATTTCGTCGAACATGAACAGGTGCAGGGTGCGCTTGACCAGCCGGCAGTTTTCACCGCTCATGCGTTCGCGATAGATGCCGTTTTCCCAGGCGTACTGATCAATGTAGGCAATCACGAAGGCCATGGCCTGGCCGCGAAACTGGAAGCCGAAATAACGCTTCTGCACGTCGCGTTCCCGTTCCACCAGAATGTGCAGCTTGCTGATGATGTCGAGGGAGTGCAGGCCCTGTTGCATGAGCCACTGGTTTGCCTGTTCGGATAGCAGCACGGAATCCTGGTCGCCGGTTTCGGTAATAAAGCGCAGGAACGCCAGATCATGGCGACGGGTAAGACGGTGGGCCAGTTTGAAATCCACCTTGCCGGCTTTCTTGCTATCACTCACAAGCAGACTCATATGCAGAACCCACCCCGGAATGTAACCTTGGAGCTTTAACACTAGCGCGAACCCCGCGGGATTGTCTGTTTCTATTTGTTACCGTATAGGCTGGGCTGAAACTGCCAGGAAACAGGCTAATTACTGGCAGATAATTTGCTTTTCAAATCAGGGTGAACTAATGGTTGGCATGACATGAATTTCAGCACCGTTCTGGGTCACCAGACCTACCAATTTGCGGATTTGAAAACGCTGCTGGCAAAGGCCAGCCCGGCCCGTTCCGGCGATTATCTGGCGGGAATAGCCGCGGCCACCCGCGAGGAACGGGTGGCCGCGCAATGGGCGCTGGCAGACGTGCCGCTGGCAGCGTTTCTGCAGAATCCGCTGATTCCCTATGAAGAGGATGAGGTGACCCGCCTCATTCTGGATAGTCATGACCCGGAATCGTTCAGAATACTGAATGCGATGACCGTCGGCGATTTCCGCAACTGGCTGTTGTCGGATGCGGCGGACAGCAATGCGCTGACTGCAATCAGAAAAGCGGTCACGCCGGAAATGGCGGCGGCAGTGAGCAAGCTGATGCGGGTGCAGGATCTGATCCTGGTGGCGCGCAAATGCCGGGTTACCACCGCGTTCCGCAATACCATCGGTCTGCCGGGTTGCCTGTCCACCCGGTTGCAACCGAATCATCCCACCGACAGCGCCGCTGGCATTGCCGCCTCAATCGTTGATGGCCTGCTGTATGGCAACGGCGATGCAGTGATCGGCATCAATCCCGCCACCGACAATATCCAGCAGGTCACCACCCTGCTGCAGCTGCTGGATGATTTCATTGCCCGCTTCGACATTCCCACCCAGTCCTGCGTGCTCACTCATGTCACCAACAGTCTGCTGGCGATGGAGCAGGGCGCGCCGCTGGATCTGGTGTTCCAGTCCATTGCCGGCAGTGAGGCGGCCAATCGCAGTTTCGGCATTCACCTGGATATGCTGAAGGAAGCTCGACAGGCGGCTCTGGAACTGAAGCGCGGCACAGTGGGCAACAACGTCATGTATTTTGAAACCGGGCAGGGCAGTGCGCTGTCGGCCAATGCGCACCATGGCGTGGACCAGCAGACCATGGAGGCGCGGGCCTACGCCGTGGCGCGGGCGTTCGATCCGCTGCTGGTGAACACGGTGGTGGGTTTTATCGGGCCGGAATATCTGTACGACGGCAAGCAGATCATCCGCGCCGGTCTTGAAGATCATTTCTGCGGAAAACTGCTGGGCCTGCCGATGGGCTGCGATATCTGCTACACCAACCACGCCGAAGCGGACCAGGACGACATGGACATGCTGCTGACCCAGTTCGCGGTGGCGGGCGGCACCTTCATCATGGGGATTCCCGGCAGCGACGACGTGATGCTGAATTACCAGACCACCTCATTCCACGATGCCTTATATGTGCGCCAGGTGCTGGGTTTGAAACCGGCGCCGGAATTCGAACGCTGGCTGGTCCGCAATGGTATTTTCAATGACGCGGGCGGGCTGGCCACCGGCGCAGCGTTGCCGGATTCTTTCCAGAAATGGCTGCGGCTGGAGCAACAACATGGCCAGTGACGACCTGCCCGATGACAACAATCTTATCCGCAACAACTGGTCTGTGCTGCGGGAATTCACGCCGGCGCGGATCGGGCTGGGGCGGGCGGGTACGTCGTTGCCCACCCGCGTGAACCTGCAGTTTCAATTGGATCATGCCCGTGCCCGCGATGCCGTGCAGGCGCCGCT